>JAYSMB010000542.1:0-2150 GCA_043725065.1 Burkholderiales bacterium | reverse complement strand
ACGTGGTTGTTGGTAAGCAGGTAGCCGTCCGCCGAGACGATGACGCCGGAGCCGAGACCGAATTGGCGTTCTTCGGGCATCTGCCGCGCGCGGTCGCCGAAGAAGAAGCGGAACATCGGGTCGTCGGAGTGCGGCCGCTGCGTCGAGGCGCGGCTCGCCGTGATGCTGACCACCGCCGGCGAGGCGCGCTTGGCCGCGGCGCTGTAGCTCGTGGTCGCTGCGCCCGGGCCGCGCAGCGAGACGTTTTGCACCGGCGCAGCCGGCGCTGCGATCGCCGCGGCCGGGAAGGCTGGGACTTCGCGGCCACGACCCAGCCACTGCGGCTTGAGCGTGGCGATCACGAACAGCAGCGCGACCGCGATGGTCACGGTCTGCGAGAAGAGGAGCCAGGCCTTGCGCATCGTCGGGTCAAAAGGGCGTTGGTCGCATTATCCGGGCGTCCCGGCCGCGACGACAATGACGCATGGCTTCAACGGCGGCGCCCCGGCTCGCGATCACGATGGGCGATGCCTGCGGCATCGGCCCGGAGATCGTCGCGCGACTGTTCCGAACGCCCGAGGCGGCAGGCGCGTTCGTGGTCGGCGATGTCGCCGTCATGCGGCGCGCCGCAGCGGCGATCGGCGGCCTGCTGCCGGTCGCGCGGATCGATGCGGTGGGTGATCTCGACAGTGTCCCGCCCGATTGCATCGCGGTGCTGCAAGTCGAAGGCCTGCCTGACGATCTGATCGAAGCGCCGCATGGCCGTGTCGACGCGCGCGCCGGCGCTGCCGCGGCGGCCTGCATAGCGCGCGCCGTGCAACTCGTGCAAGCGGGCCAGGCCGAGGCCATCGTCACCGCGCCGATCCACAAGGAAGCGCTGGCGGCGGCGGGCGTGCCGTATCCCGGTCACACCGAGATGCTGCAGGCGCTGGCCGCTGTCGGCGCGGTAGCGCCACCGGTTCGCATGATGCTGGCCAACGACGAGTTGCGCACTGTGCTCGTCACCATCCACATGTCGCTGCGCCAGGCGATCGACGCCGTAACTTTCAACGCTGTGCTGGAGACGATCCGCATCGCTCACGCGGCGATGGCAAGGCAAGGTATCGCGCGCCCGCGCATCGGCGTCGCGGGGCTCAACCCGCATGCCGGAGAAGGCGGCCTGTTCGGCGAAGAAGAGTTGAAGATCATCGCCCCGGCCGTGGCCGCGGCGCGCGCCGAAGGCATCGATGCGAGCGGCCCGTTCGCGCCCGACACCGTCTTCATGCGTGCCCGCCACGCCGAGGGTCACCCCGGAGAGTTCGACGTCGTCGTCGCGATGACGCACGACCAGGGCCTCATCCCCGTGAAGTACCTCGGTGTGGAGCACGGCGTCAACGTCACGCTCGGCCTGCCTTTCGTTCGCACCAGCCCCGACCACGGGACGGCGTTCGACATTGCCGGCCGTGGCGTGGCCGATCCGTCGAGCTTGCTGGCGGCGACTCGGATGGCCCGCGCGCTCAGTGCCGGGTCGGCGCGTTGAGCGCCGCGAGCTGCTTGCGCGCCCGTCGCGTCGCGCGCTCCATGAGGTAGGAACTCTCGACGGCGCGAAAGCGACCGGTCTCGCACATTCGGGCAAGCATGCGCGAGGTCATCGAGATCGTTTCCTGGTGCTTGCCGCCGCGGGTGAAGACGAAGAAGCTGCGCCCCGAACTCACGTGCGCGAGCCGGACCTTCTGCCACTCGTCCTTCAAGTGCATCTGGTAGGAGAAGCCGAGCTTGATGTGATCGATGAGCTGTGGCCCCTTGATCGGCTCGCCGGGCTCGCCCGACTCCGAGGTCGTCGGCCCGAGCTGGCCTTCGGCCTGCGGGTCGAGCACCGCGGCGACCGACGCCGTCGCGGGCTCGGCCGGCTGCATCTCGTCGCCGAGATCGATGTCGACCGAGCTCGCGTCGACCTCGACGGCCCAGTCGACGGCGGCCTCCGGCACGAATCCCACCTGGCGCGCCTCTTCGGGCGTGAATCGTTTCTCGATGACTTCGGCCGCCACTTCCTGCACCGGCTCGCCACGCGAAAAGTTTTCGCCCACCGGCACCGGGATCGAGAAGATGGCCTCGAGCTGCTTGACCTTCATGTTGTGGTCGAGCTCGGTCAGCGGTTGGCCCTTGAGCGATTCGGCGTGCGCCGGCAGCAG
>JAYSMB010000541.1:0-3695 GCA_043725065.1 Burkholderiales bacterium | reverse complement strand
GGAGCTTGCGACCACCGCCTCGATCAACGCCTGACCCATCCGCCCGGAAGCCCCTGCAACGGCGATGCGCAGTAGCCCGACTGTCATGAACGAGGCTCGAGCGGCGGGTAGCTTCGCGTCGGCGCCGGCGGAACGGGGTCGGGCGCGGCCGGCTTGGCGGGAACCGGCAGTGCTTTCAGCTGATCTTCGGTCAGGGCCAGCGGCGGCGCGCTGCGCGAAGTCTTGAGGGTGTCGATCGAGGCCACGAATTCGCGTTCGCCCGGAAGCTCGCCGCCGGTATCTACGCTTTCGAGCGCATCGCCCTTGAACAGCACGACAACACGGCGCAGTTGCGATTCGGCACCCTGGCGCCGGATCGCGAAGACGTAGTCCCAGCGGTTGGCGTGGAACGGGTCGGCGAGAAGCGGCGAGCCGAGCACGTCGCGCACCTGCGCTCGCGTGAGGCCGGGCTTGACGAGCACCACCTGTTCGCGCGTGATCACGTTGCCCTGGACGATCTCGAGCCGGTACGGCGTGATCAGGCCGAGAAAGTTGTCCGACGATTGCAGCGACTGGCAGCCAGCCAGCACGGCGGCCAGAGCGACCGTGGCAAAGGCCGCTGATCGGCCAGCCGGCGAAGAGGGAACAGTCATTTTCATTGGGGTTCGACCGACCGGCGCCACAGCGCCCGCCAAGCTCGTATGATGAAACGATTCTATCGGCTTGCCCTCGTGCCGGACCCTTCCCATGACTCACGCCGATGAACTGAAGAACAGCGGCCTCAAGGCGACCCTGCCGCGCATCAAGGTGCTCGAAGTCTTTCAGAAGACCAAGGAGCGCCATATGAGCGCCGAGGACGTCTTCCGCGCGCTGCTCGCCGAGCACGCCGACGTCGGCCTGGCCACGGTCTATCGCGTGCTGATGCAGTTCGAGCAGGCCGGTATCCTTTCGCGCAACCATTTCGAGACCGGCAAGGCGGTGTTCGAGCTGAACGAGGGCAAGCACCACGACCACCTGGTCTGCCTCGACTGTGGCCGGGTCGAGGAGTTCTTCGACGCCGAGATCGAGAAGCGCCAGAGAAGCATCGCCCAGACGCGCGGCTTCGAGCTGCAGGACCACGCGCTCGCCCTCTACGCCACCTGCACCAGGAAGAACTGCGAGTTCAGGATCAAGCGCTGACGGCGCCGGCCCTCACTCGGGCTTGGCCATCGCCTTGTGGTGGCGGGCGATGAACTCGGTGTAGGTATCGATGCCGCGCAACTGGAGGATGGTGTTGCGCACCGCGGCCTCGACCAGCACGGCGAGGTTTCGCCCGGCGTCGACCGAGATCACGGTCTTGCGGATCGACACATCGAGGATGTCTTCGTTGAGTGGCTCGTAGGGCAGTCGCTCGAAGTCGCGGTCCATGGTCTCCTTGCGCACCAGGTGGACGATCAGCTTCAGGCGCATCTTCCGGCGCACCGCAGTCTCGCCGAAAATCGCCTTGATGTCGAGCAGGCCGATGCCGCGCACTTCAAGCAGGTTCATGAGCAGCTCGGGGCAGCGGCCTTCGAGCGCAGTCTGCGAGACGCGGTAGAGATCGACTGCGTCGTCGGCGACCAGACCATGCCCGCGTGAAATGAGCTCCAGCCCAAGCTCGCTTTTGCCCAGGCCCGATTCGCCGGTCAGAAGCACGCCGAGACCGAGGATGTCCATGAAGACACCGTGCCGCGTCGTCCGCTCGGCGAAATGCTGGCTGAGGTAGCCGCGAACGACGTCGATCACATGGCCCGCCGACTCGGCGGTGACGAAGAGCGGGATGTCGGCGCGGTCGCACAAAGCGACCAGGCGATCCGGCGCCAACTGGCCGTCGGCGACGATGAGCACCGGCGGGTCGAGGGTGACGATGCGCGAGATGCGCCGTTCGGCGACCTCGGGCGAGTCTTCCTTCAGGTAGGCGACTTCGCGCTTGCCGACGATCTGGACCCGGTTCGGGTGGATGTAGTTCAGGTAGCCGACCAGATCGGCGGACGAGCGAGCGTCGCGTACCGCGGCTTCGTCGAAGTGGCGCTCGGGATGAGCGTGCCCGGCGATCCACTCCCAGTGCAGGGCCGGGCGGAATTCCTCGAACAGCGCTTCCGCGCTGATGACGGTGGGCTTCAAGCGACCTGTCCCCCGTGCTCGCCGTGGCAACCGCCCGCCGCGCGGCCCCGCCGGCGCTCCGTTCTCACGCGACCGAGCGCAAGGGCTCCCACGAGGCGATCAGCCGGTGCACGGCGGCGGCGTCGCCTTCCGTCTTCAGGCGCTCGCGCAGGTCGCGGTCGGAGAGCATTTCGGCGATCTCGGAAAGGATCTCGAGGTGGCGCTGGGTGGCCGCTTCGGGCACGAGCAGGAAGATCAGGAGCGAGACCGGCTCGTCGTCCGGGGCGTCGAACGCGATCGGGTCAAGCACCCTGAGCACTGCCGCGAGCGGATTCTTCAGCCCCTTGATGCGTCCATGCGGGATGGCTACGCCGTGACCGAGGCCGGTCGAACCCAGCCGTTCGCGCGCGAACAGGTTGTCGGTCACGGTGGCCCGGGCAATCGCGTGCTGGTTCTCGAACAGCAGGCCGGCGTGCTCGAAGACACGCTTCTTGCTCGTGGCGTCGACACCGACCAGCACGTCGCCGTCGGGAAGGATGGCAGCGAGACGATTCATGGAACGGCGGCCGACCGCGAAGCCGCGCCCGGCCGAAATGACAATGCGATGAATTATGGGCCGCTCGCCCGCGCCACGCCCGGCTTCGGGGTGTTTGCCGTGACGCACGAGACAAAGTTGCTGCGCCGCGGCAACACCGCGCGGCCAGTCGCCTCAGTTGAGGGTAGCGTCGGTCCGTTTTGGCGATTCGTGGTGGTGGTTCTGGACCTTGTCCTTGTGACGAACGACTTGGCGGTCGAGCTTGTCCATCAGCAGGTCGATCGCGGCATAAAGGTCTTCGGCGGAGCACTCCGCGAAGATGTCCTTGCCCTTGACGTGCAGCGTCACCTCGGCCCGCTGCCGGCGTTCCTTTTCGCTCAGCTTTTCGACGCACAGCAGGACCGTGATGTCGACCACTTGATCGAAGTGGCGCGTCACGCGGTCCAGTTTGGTGAGCACATACTCCCTTAGAGCCGGCGTGACTTCGAGATGGTGACCGCTGATCGTCAGATTCATGAAGGATCCTTTCGGGGGAACGGCAGGAGACAGTAGCAGAGGCTTAGCGGCCGCTTCGATCGATGCCTGTTTCGTGACAAGGGTCGTTGCAAGGCCCGGCCCAGTCTATCCCTCGCGGTATGGCGGCCGATGCCCCGTTCGAGACGACGCAGCGCCGATGCGATAATTTCTTCACCCCATACGCCATGAACTTCAAGGGCATTCCAGAGCTCGACTGGCAGTAGGGTTACCGGTTCGCGGTCTGTCTCATGGTCGCCTCGGTGGCCGCGCCCTTCCTCAATTTCCGGGGCGAGGGTTGGTTGCGCTAGTGAAGGCTGAGGGGCGCCGCAAGCTGAACTGAACGACGCTGGTATTGCGGGCAGTGAACGCGGCTTCGCAATAGGCGAAGTAGAACTCCCAGATGCGCAGGAAGCGGGTGTCGAAGCCGAGCTCATGCACCGCCAGCTCGGCGCGCAGGAAGCGCTCGCGCCAGCGGCGCAAAGTCTCGGCGTAGTCGAGGCCGAAGTCGAATTCGGCGACGACTTCGAGGCCGGCTGTTTCGGCG
>JAYSMB010000540.1:0-8856 GCA_043725065.1 Burkholderiales bacterium | reverse complement strand
GATCGCGACGCGCCGGCTCGACTGGTACGCGCCGCGGGCGCGCATGCGCAGCGACGGCGCGCCGGCCGGTCCGGGCGCCTAGGCAGCGGCGCGGGCGCGTCGCCGTCGTTCAGCGGGGGCTGCCGCGACGCACCAGGTTGACGATGGCGAGCAGGATCAGGGCGCCAAGCAGGGAGACGCCCAACCCGGCCAGGCTGAATTCGTTCTGGTTGATGGTGCCGGCGCCGAACATCGGTGCCAGCAACCAGCCACCGAGCATCGCGCCGACGATGCCGACGACGACGTTGAGGATCACGCCTTGTTGTGCGTTGGTTCGCATGATCATGCTCGCCACCCACCCGATGAGGCCGCCGACGATGAGCCAGATGATGAAGTTCATGAAGAGTCCTTTGGCACGCAGAAGTTGCGTGCGCGAAAGGCTATGCGCTGCCGGCTCGCCAACCCAGAGGGCTTTTGCCCTGCCGGTTGTCGTCCGGCTCCTACGCGGCACCGGCCCTAGCCGGCAAGCGCGATGGCGCTGTCGTAGAGGCCGAGCAGCACGACGATGACGGCGACGTTGACGGCAAGCTGCCGGCCGCCCCGGTCGACGCCGAGGCCGAGGCGCACGGCGATGCAGGCCCAGCTGGAGACGAGGAGCAGGGCGCCGGCTTCGCGTATGTCGAGTGCATGCCCGCTCGCGTGCGCGATGCCGAGGCCGGTCATCCACAGGCCGATGCCCATGATGGCGGCGGCGGTGATTTCGTTGAAAGTTGGCTTGTGAAGGGCGATGCCGAAGACGGTCATGAAGGCTCCCGATGGCGTGTGGGCCGAAGGCAAGGCCCGTTCCGTCAGCGTAGGGCGGCGTTGCGCAGGCGAAGCCGCGAAGAGCGGCCCGCTCGCCGCCTTGTTCGCCGCTTCAACCGGCGGCCGCGACAGCGGCGCCGAAGGGCCGTGGCGTGGCGGAAGCGGTCGCCCTGCTGGTGATCGGGAGTCTCGCCGCTTTCGGACATCTTCATGGCGAACCAAGCGGCTGTGCGGGCGGGCCGCGTGCCATCATGCGGTGCCCCCGAATGCGCGAGCCATGATCCCACCGGAACGTCGCAGCGAAACTCCCTCGTGGCTCGGCCGATCTCTGCTCTGCATCGCCGCCGTGCTGTTGCTCGAGCACGCCCGGCCGCTGCTGCTGCCGGTGGCGATTGCCATTGTCTTCACCTTCGTTCTCGCCGCGCCGGTGCGCGCGCTGCGTCGCGCCGGCCTTCACGAATACATCGGCGCGGGGGTCGTGGTCGCTGCGGTGCTGGCGCTGGTGGTGCTGGTGGCGGCGCTGATCGCGGCGCCGGCGGCAGCCTGGTGGTCGCGCGCGCCGCAGATCGTGCGTGAGCTGATCGAGGCGCTTCAACGCTGGCGCGACGCGCTCTTTCCCTATGCCACGCCGGCGCCCCTGGCGCGTGCCGGGGCGGCGCTTGCCGTGCCCGACCCTTTCAACGAACGGCTCGTGATCGAGGGTTGGACTTTCACGCGGCTGGCGATCGGCGAGACGATTTCGTTCGCGGTATCCGCATCGGCGACGGTGATCCTGCTCTACTTCCTGCTCGCCTCCGAGCAGTGGCTGGTGGCGCGAACGGCCGCCGCGATCCGCCGGCCGCGCACGCGCGCCCTCGTGCTCTCGGGCTTTCGTCAGGCGCAGCGCGACATCGGCCTGTTCATCAGCACGATGAGCCTCGTCAACGTCGCGCTCGGCGTCGCCACCGGGCTCGCGCTCTGGCTGATCGGCCTGCCCAACCCGGTGCTGTGGGGCACGACGACGGCCGTGCTTGCCTTCATTCCCTACCTCGGTCCGTTGCTCATTGCGGTATTGCTGCTGCTGGCCGGCAGCGTCACATTCGGCACCAGCGTGGCCATGCTCGGGCCGCCGGCCGCCTTTCTCGCGCTGCACGGCATCGAGGCGAACTTCCTGAGCCCGATGATCATGGGCCACCGGCTGCGCCTGAGCCCCGTCTTCGTCTTCCTCTCGGTGATGATCTGGGGCTGGCTGTGGGGCGTTGCCGGCGCCTTCATCGCCGTGCCGCTGCTGCTCGCGCTGCGCGCAGTTTGCAAGCGCTCACGGCGTTTGCGACTGGTCTGCGTTTATCTCGAAGGAAGGTAAAGAAATCCTTGGGTCACCGCGCGGTCACGAGATTGGTGGAACATTTGCGGCAGGGCTGGGTCGGATTTCGTGGCGAGGTAGGCATGCCGATTGCCGCCGCGACTGCCACTGCAACCACAGAAGCCCTGCCGATGCGGATTTCTTACGTCACCGAAACCTGGCCGCCCGAGCTGAACGGGGTCTCGCTCACGGTCGAGCGCGCGGTTCGCTATTTGCGCTCGCGCGGTCACATCGTCGAGCTGATCCGGCCGCGTCAGCCCGGCGAGGCCCGGCTCGACGCGAGCGACGAGTTGCGCACCGCCGGCTGCGTGATTCCCATGTATCCCGATCTGCGCTTCGGCCTGGCGCGGGCCGCGACCCTGACACGGCGCTTCGGGCAGAGCCGTCCGGATCTCGTCCACCTCGCCACGCCGGGGCCGCTGGGCTGGGCAGCACTCACCGCGGCGGGCACGCTGGGCATCGCCACGACCTCGGACTTTCGCACCAACTTCCACCAGTACAGCGGGCACTACGGCCTGGGCTTTCTTGCCGGGCCGGTGCTGGGCCTGCTGCGCCGCTTCCACAACCTCACGCGCCGGACCTTCGTGCCGACGCAGGCGTCGCGACGCGAGCTGTCTGCCGCAGGCTTCCACAAGCTCAGCGTCGTCGGCCGCGGCGTCGATACCTCGCGCTTCAGCCCCGCGGCACGCAGCCCCGCCTTGCGCGAAACGTGGCGGGCAGGGCCCGATGCGCCGGTGTTTCTGGCGGTCGGGCGCGTTGCCGCGGAAAAGAACGTCGAGCTTGCCTTGCGGGCGTTCGCGAACGCAAAGCGGCTGCGACCGGATGCGCGCATGGTCGTCGTCGGCGACGGGCCGGCGCGCGCGCGGCTGCAAGCGGCTCATCCCGACATCCATTTCGCCGGCGTACGCCGCGGCGACGATCTTGCCGCGCACTACGCGTCGGCCGATGTGTTCCTCTTTCCCAGCCTGTCGGACACCTTCGGCAATGTCGTCATGGAGGCGCTCGCTTCCGGTCTGCCGGTGGTCGCCTTCGATTGCGCGGCTGCCGCCGAGCACGTGGCCAACGGGCGGAGCGGGCGTCTTGCGGTGCCGGGCGACGAGGCGGGATTCATGGCTGCCACCGCGGCGCTGGCGGTCGCGCCGCACAGCTTGCAGCCGATGCGCGACGCGGCCGTCGCCGCGGCGCGGCGCGCGACCTGGGACGAAGTGCTGGCGCGCTTCGAATCCCGCTTGCTGGAGACCGTCGATGCGCCCGAAGCGTCGCCCGCCCGCATTCCGGTCGTGGCCTGAGCCGCAGCTGGCGTGGCACGAGCGCGAGCGCGTTGTCGCATGGCTCGAGCGCGAGCGCGTGGTCGCGCTCTGGATGCATGGCGCGGCGACGCGCAACTGGGTCGTTCGCCTTCTCCGAATAGTCAGTCGCATCGGTGACGGCTGGCTCTGGTACGCCGTCGTCGTCTTGCTGCCATGGGCCGGTGGCCACGTCGGTACGTCGGCATCGGTGCGCATGATCGGCGTCGCCATCGTCGACATCACGATCTACAAGATCATCAAGCGCTGGATCGCCCGGCCGCGGCCGTTTCGCACCTGGCCGGGCTTTCGCGAGTGCACGCCTTCGCTCGACGAGTACAGCTTCCCGAGCGGGCACACGCTGCACTCGGTGGCGTGCAGTCTGATCCTGACCGTGTATTACCCGATGCTCGGGCTGTTCGTCTGGCCATTCACGTTGCTGGTCGCGGTCTCGCGCATCATTCTTGGACTGCACTATCCGAGCGATGTCATCGTCGGCGCGCTCATCGGCGCCGCGACCGCCGCGATCAGCTTCAATCTGCTGTAGCCAACCCGGCGGTCACTCCGCGTGGGTCGACTGCCACTGCGTGGTCGGTGCCTCGGTCGCGGCGGAGATCGTGGTCACGGCCCCGGCGCGGTCGTGACGCATGAAGTCGGCGACAGTGACGGCACGCCGGTGGCGAAGGGCGTGTTCCAGAATCGTCTGCCACGATTGCCGCACCGCCGAGAAATCGGCGTCGCGCGGATGCAGCTCGATGCGCAGGACCGGGTTGCGCCGTTCGAACAGCGCGACCAGCGGATTCCAGATCAGCGAGCTGCGCCGTCGCCACGCGCTGGAGGTGCTGTAGACGACGCTCTGACTGGTCACGCCGCGGCGGCTCGGCAGATGGACGAGCTGACGCAAGGTCGCGGTGTATTCGAAGCCTTGTGTCGAAAGCGCGGCCCACGCGCCGGGCCCGAGCAGCCAGGCCGGCGCGACGAAGCCGGCGAGTGGCCAGCCGTGCTCGCGAAACCAGGCGATACCGAGTTCGATGCGCTGCCGCGCTTGGGCTTCGGGCAGGGCCCAGAACTCGCCTTCGCCGCGCGTGTAGTGGCGGCGGCGCAGGCTGTCGAGCGCGCCCGAGGGCGGCAATTCGTCGCGATGGCTCCAGCCGTGCAGCGCCAGCTCGTCGCCCTTCCTGCTGCGCGCGACCAGCCACTCCACGAGATCGGGCGTCGACGAGTCGCCGTGATAGCGCGGCACGGCCAGCAGAGTGACCGGAACGTCGGCGACTTCGGCGATGGCCTCCAGCGTTCGCATGCACGCGGCGCGGGTCGAGGCCGCGACGTCGTGAAGTACGACGCACAGGAAGCGCTCCTTCGGCAGGTCGCCGCTGACGGATGAAGCGCTCATCGCGACGGCGGAACCGCGGCCGCTTCCAGAGACGGGCTCGCAAGTGCCGAGATCGGCACGGTATCGCGCCCCAGCAGACGCTGATAGTGGCCGAGCATTCCGGGCAGCACCCGTTCCCAGTCGCTGGCTTCGGCCCGGGCACGGGCAGCGGCGCGTTGCGCCGGACGATCGCCTTCGAACAGCGCGGCGATCGCTTCGGCAAAGGCTCTACCGTTGCCTTCGTCGACGGCGCGGCCGAACGATCCGTCGGCGAGTTCGGCCAGGCCCTCGGCATTGCGCACGACCACCGGCGTTCCGCAGGCCATTGCCTCAAGGGCCGAGAGGCCGAAGGTCTCCTGGTCGCCGGCATGAACAAAGGCGTCGGCGCTCGCGAGCGCACGGGCCAGCTCGGCGACGCCCGAGACGAAAGGCAGGACGCGAACGCGCTCGCCGGATGGCGGCGGCGAAGGCCCGGCGCCGATGGCGACCAGCAGGTAGGGCGCGCCGAGTCGCGTCACCGCATCGGCCAGCACCTCGAGGTGTTTTTCGGGCGCGAAGCGGCCGGCGTAAATCAGCACCCGCGCACCTTCGGCGATGCCGTGCCCGGCTCGCCACGACGCCGAGGCGAACGAAGGATGAAACGCCGCCGTGTCGACACCGAGCGGCTGCCAGGCGACGCGCTCGACGCCCCACTCGGTGAGGTGACGAACCATGCTGCGGCTCGGCGCGAACACGAGGTCGAAGCCGCCGTAGACATGCTTCGCGTAGCGCCGCGCCAGCTTCGCCGCCGTGCCGCCGAAGCGGCGCCCGCCGGCCAGACGCGCCAGCGCCTCGAGATTCGAATGACAGTTGGCCACGGCGGGAATGGCGAGCGAACGCGCCGCGTCGAGCGCGCCCCAGGCGACGCGATACGGGTCGCCAGCCTCGATCAGGTCGGGCTTGAGTTCGCGCAGCACGCTTGCGATCGCGCCGCGCCGCAAGGGCAGGCGGTAGCCACCGCCGCCCGGCAGCGCAATTCCCGGCAATGCCGCGCGACCCACGCTGCGCTCGTTGCCGGGGACCGCGATCGTGTGCCGCCAGCCGGCTCGCCGCGCCAGCCAGGCGTGCTTGGTCAGCAGGTAGCGGCGGACGCCGCCGCCGGTCGCGCTCCAGAACATCGTCGCGTCGACGATGTGGATCGGATCGGTCATGCGGACGATTGTGGGCCTTTGAATGGCATCGACAGAGCCGAGCAATCGACATGCCTCGGACATGAACGCTTGCCGATGACGGGGAGGCGGGTGCGATCCGAGCGGCGTCAGTCGAGCAGCGCCTTGCTCGCCTTGACCAGCGTCTGGCGCGTCTTCGCGTACGCCTGCCACGGGTCGCCGCCTTTTTCGATGCGCTCGTGCACGTTGCGGATCGTCCAGTGCGCACCGCCGGTGAGCGAGCCGAGCTCGTCCCATGCGCAGGGCACCGACACGCCCATGCCGGGGCGAGCCGGCGCCGACCAGGCGCAGGCGGTGGTCGCGCCGAAGCCGTTTCTCAGGTGGTCGACGAAGATCCTTCCGACCCGGTTCTTCGGCCCACTCCTGGCGACGAAGCGTTCGGGAATGACCTCGGCCATGTGCGCGATGAGCGCCTTCGACAGCGCCTTGACGGCGTCCCAGTCGAGCTTTGGTGCGATCGGTACGACGACGTGCAGACCCTTGCCGCCGCTGGTCTCGGGCGCGATCTTCGGATCGAGCTGCTCCAGCCCGGCGATCTTGAGTGCCTCGGCGTGGCGCTGGAAGAAGAGCTTGCCGGCGAGCCCGGCAGGCGCGCGCACCATCGAGACCGGACGCTTGACGAGTTGCGGCAGGATCAGCTTGGAGACCGCGACGTAGTAGTCGACGACGTCGAGCTTGGTGACGCCCGTCGACGCGTCGATGACGCGCTCGGGATGGCTGATGCGGATGCCTTCGACCATGTTTCGCTTCCTCGGGCAGCTTTCGTGCCCGAGATCGACCAGAATCGACGCCATGCTGATCCCCGCCACCGCCGCGCTCCCCGAGATCGACGTGCGCAAGCTCGTCGTCACCATCGAAGAGGTCTGGCACGACAACGGGCCGCGACTGGCCGAGCCATTGCGCCGCGGCAGCGCCGCCGCCGTGGTCAGGAATCCGTACGCCGGCCGCTATGTCGAAGACATCATGCCGATGATGGACGCGTTGAAGCCGCTCGGCCGCGAGATGGCGGCGCGGCTGGTCGCTGCGCTCGGCGGCCCGGACAAGATCCAGTCGTATGGCAAGGGCGCGCTGGTCGGCCTGGCCGGCGAACTCGAGCACGGCGCGCTCTGGCACGTGCCGGGCGGCTACGGCATGCGCGACCTGCTCGAAGGCTCGCACGCGATCGTGCCTTCGACAGCCAAGCTCGGCCCGGCCGGAACGTCGATCGATATCCCGATCCACCACCGCGTCGCCGCTTACGTGCGCAGCCATTTCGACACGCTCGAAGTGCGCGTCGCCGATTCGCCGCGTCCCAATGAGATGCTGCTCGTCATCGCCATGAGCACCGGTTCGCGGCCGCACGCTCGCGTCGGCGGCCTGCGGGCGGACGAGATTGCGAAGTTCGACGGTCAGCGATAGCGTTGGGCCACGTCGCCCCGGCACGGATGCCGCATGGGCGAACGAGGTCGGTCCAGACAGTCAGGGAGGATTCGTGATGATGCTCATGCAACGCAGGGATTTCGTCCGCCACGCGGGTTTTGCCTGGCTCGCCGGTCTCGGCGTGGTGCCCGGCGCCTTTGCCGCCGCCACGATCAAGCCCGACGCGAAAAGCGCATTGCTGGTGATCGACGTGCAGAACTGCTTCGTCACCGGCGGCACCTTGCCCGTGAAGGATGGCGAGCAGGTCGTGCCGATCATCAACAAGCTCTCGGCGGCGTTCGAGAATATCGTCGTGACCCAGGACTGGCACACCCCGGGCCACGTCTCGTTCGCGTCGGCGCACGCCGGCAAGAAGCCGTTCGAGACGACCAAGCTCGCCTACGGCACGCAGGTGCTGTGGCCCGAACACTGCGTGCAGGGATCGGCCGATGCGGCTTTGCTCAAGGATCTCGCGTTGCCCAAGGCGCAGCTCATCATCAGGAAGGGCTACCACCAGTCGACCGACAGTTATTCGGCCTTCATGGAAGCCGACGGCAAGACCTCCACCGGCCTGGCCGCGTACCTCAAGGCGCACGGCGTCGACACGGTCTACGTCTGCGGCCTGGCCACCGACTTCTGCGTCGCCTGGACCGCGCTCGATGCGCGCAAGGCCGGCTTCAAGGCGCTGGTGATCGAAGACGCGTCGCGCGGCATCGACCTCAACGGTTCGCTGAAGGCGGCGTGGGACAACATGACCAAGGCCGGCGTCAGGCGCATCCAGTCGAGCGACATCGCGGTCTAGCGACGCTCGAACCCCGGGCTAGTGAAGGAAGATCCAGCGCCATCGCCCGGCGTCACCGATACCTGGCATCAACCCTCCGCGAACGGCGGACAGCCACCCCCTTGTTCCTCTGCGTCGTCGCCAGCTCCCGTGGTCGCTGTCCGACCGGCAACGCCGGGCTGCGACGAGCCCCGCCCGATCCAGCAAAAAAGCCGACCAAGGGCCGCTGAAGCTTGCCGTTCGATTCGACGAATCGACGTGAGTCGGGCATCCTCGGGGCTACAACCATTTCAGCGGGAGCCTGGTTCATGCGCATCACCATCATGATTGGCGTCGCCTTTGCCGCGGTCACGGGGGCCGCATCGGCGCCGGCGCAAGACTCGATCAAGATCGGCGAGATCAACAGCTACAAGGCTCAGCCGGCCTTCCTTGAGCCGTACAAGAAGGGCTGGGAACTGGCGGTCGAGGAAGTGAACGCGGCGGGCGGGGTGCTCGGCAAGAAGATCCAGGTGATCTCGCGCGACGACAACGGCAGCCCGGGCGACGCGGTGCGCGTCGCCGAAGAGCTGGTGTCGCGTGAAGGCGTGGCCCTGATCGCCGGCACCTTCCTCTCGAACACCGGGCTGGCCGTCACCGACTTCGCCAAGCAGAAGAAAGTATTCTTCCTCGCCGCCGAGCCGCTCACC
>JAYSMB010000539.1:0-3849 GCA_043725065.1 Burkholderiales bacterium | reverse complement strand
CCCATCCGGGTCGAGTCCTGCGTGCCGAAGCGGCACCAGTCGCTGCCCACGCAGGTTTTCACCGTGCGCAAGGCTTTGGCGTATGCATGCCCCGAGGGCATATCCAGATCACGCCAGACCACGTGCAGGTTCTCCTTCTTCACGCCAAGCAGGTCGATGCGCTGGCCGCCCGTGACCTTCACCGAAGGAATCTTGTACTTGTCGACGACGTCGGCGATGCGACGCAGCTCGGAGGAATTCGTCTCGCCCGCCCACATCCGCGGCACGACCGAGAAGGTGCCGTCCTTCTGGATGTTGGCGTGGGCGCGCTCGTTGATGAAGCGCGACTGCGGGTCGTCGAGCGCTTCGTGCGGCCAGGTGCTGATGAGGTAGTAGTTGATCGCCGGCCGGCAGCTCGCGCAGCCGTTGGGCGTACGCCAGCCCAGGCTCTCGTAGACCTGGGCGATGGTCAGCAGGTGCCGCTCGCGGATCGCGTCGCGCACTTGCTGGTGGTTGGCGTCGGTACAGCCGCAGACCGGCTTGAGTTTGGGCGCCGCGGTGTAGCCGGAGCCGGCGGTCGCCATCAGGATCTGCTCGACCAGCCCGGTGCACGAGCCGCACGAGCTGCTCGCCTTCGTGCACTTGCGAACCTCTTCCAGCGTGAACAGGCCCTGGTCGCGGATCGCCTTGACGATGGTGCCTTTCTTCACGCCGTTGCAGCCACAGACTTCGGCGTTGTCGGCCATGGCCCCGGCGCGGCTGTTGCCGGCGTGGCCGGTGTCGCCCAGGTGCTGCTCGCCGAACATCAGCTGGTCGCGGATCTGGGCGATGTTCTTGCCTTCGCGCACCAGGTCGAAGTACCACGAGCCGTCGGCGGTGTCGCCGTAGAGGCAGGCGCCGATCAGTTTGTCGCCCCTGACTACGAGCTTCTTGTAGACGCTGTTGCAGGGATCGCTGAGGATGATCTCTTCGGTATCGCCGCCGCCGGCGAAGGCGCCTGCCGAGAACAGGTCGATGCCGGTGACCTTGAGCTTGGTCGAGGTCTGCGAGCCGAGGTAGCGGCCGATGCCGAACTCGCCCAGGTGAGTGGCGCAAACCTTGGCCTGCTCGAACAAGGGCGCGACCAGCCCATAGGCGATGCCGCGATGCGCCGCGCACTCGCCGACGGCGTAGATGCGGCCGTCGGTGGTCGTCTGCATCGTGTCGTTGACGACGATGCCGCGGTTGCAGTGCAGGCCGATCTTCTCGGCCAGCTCGACGTTGGGGCGGATGCCGGCGGCCATGACGACGAGGTCGGCCGGTTCCTCGCTGCCGTCCTTGAACTGCACGGCCTTCACGCGGCCGCGCGGCGCGGAGTCGCCACTCCCATCGCCGTCGCCGATCAGCGCCGTCGTGTTGCCACCGATCCGAAACGTCAGGCCGCGCGCCTCGAGCGACTTCTGCAGCATGCCGGCCGCCGTCTCGTCGAGCTGGCGCTCCATCAGCCACGGCGCGATGTGCACGACCGTGACCTTCATGCCGCGCAGCATCAACCCGTTGGCGGCCTCGAGCCCGAGCAGGCCACCGCCGACGACGACCGCATGCTTGTGCGTCTTCGCCGTCTCGATCATCTCGTTGGTGTCCTTGATGTCGCGGTAGGCGATCACGCCTTTCAGGTCCTTGCCCGGCAAAGGCGGGATGAAGGGGTTCGAGCCGGTCGCCATCAGGAGCCGGTCGTAGGGCGCCTCGGTACCGTCGTCGGCCACGACGATGCGCCGGCTGCGGTTCACGTCCACCACCTTCTTGCCGAGGTGCAGGGTGATGCCGTGCTCGTCGTACCAGGCGAGCGGGTTGAGCACGATGTCGGCCAGCGTCTGCTCGCCGGCCAGCACCGGCGAGAGCAGGATGCGGTTGTAGTTCGGGTGCGGCTCTGCGCCGAAGACGGTGATGTCGTACAGGTCGGGGGCGATCTTCAGCAGCTCTTCGAGCGTGCGTACGCCGGCCATGCCGTTGCCGACCATGACGAGCTTCATCTTCTTCATTCGACCCTCCCGCGTGCGAGGTGGTGCACGTCTTGCATCGCATCCGGCATGGACTGCCTCCCTCGCCGCTGGCGAGACGCCTCGTGACGACGGCGCTGGTCGTCGAATCGCCTGCCGGCGGGCCCGACCTGGCCGCCGACCTGGCCGCGGCCGGCATTCACGTGCTTGGTGCGAGTTCGCGCGACAACCTGGTGCGCGACGCCTCCCGGCTCGGCCCCGATGTCGTCGTCTGCCACGAGATCTCGCCCGACGACGCACTGTTCGAGGCCTGCGCCCTGCTCTCGGAAACGGCGCCTCGACCGGTGATCGTCTTCACCAACGACCCGGAGGCGGCGCGGATCGAGCGGGCCATGAAGTCGGGCATCCACGCCTATGTCGTCAACGGCTACTCGCCGCAAAGGCTGCGCGGAGTGATCCACGTGGCGCAATCGCGCTTCCAGGAGGAGAACCGTCTGCGCGGCGAGCTCGCCGAGATCACGCGGCGTTTCGACGAACGCAAGCTGGTCGATCGCGCCAAGGGCATCCTGATGCGGGCGCGCCAGGTCTCCGAGGAGGAAGCCTTTGCGGTGCCGCGGGCGGCCTCGATGCACAGCAACCGGCGCGTCGGCCAGGTCTCGCAGCAGGTGATCGCCGCCGCCCACTACGCCGACGCGGTCAACCGTGCCGGCAAGTTGCGCATGCTCTCGCAACGCCTGGTCAGGCTGTGCGCGCTGCGCGTGCTGGAGCCGGGCTTCGCGTCCTACGCTGCCCGGCTGGCCGAGACCGCCGGGCAGATCGACGCCAACATCGGCGCGCTCGGCAAGAGCCTGTCGAAGCCGACCTTCGGCGACTTGCTCGAGGCCGTCGCCGCCGCTTGGAGCGAGGTGCGGGCGCTGGTCGGCGCGCCGTTCTCCACAGCACGTCTCGGCAGCCTCGACGACGCCGCCGAGCGGCTGCTGCTGCAGGCCGACCAGCTCACGCGCCTGCTGGAAACCGCCGGCCTCGTGACCACCTTGCACGTCATCAACGTGTCGGGGCGGCAGCGCATGCTCTCGCAGCGCCACGCCAAGCAAGCCCTGCTCGGGCTCGCGCTCGAAGGCGAGGCCGCTCGTCTGGCCCGCGACGCGCTCGCGCAGACCGCCGCCACCTTCGAGCAGGCGATGGCGCATCTCAAGTCCGCCCCGCTCAGCACCGCCGAGATCCGCGACCTGCTCACCCAGGCCGAGCGGCTCTGGGCCGACGTGTCGCAGGCCGCGCGGCAGGTCCACGCCGTCGCCGGCGCGCGCGCCCTCGACGCCGTCAGCGAGGCCCTGCTCGCCGTCTTCGAGCAGCTCACCGACCGCTACGAACGCAGCATGCAGGTGTTGATGGGCTGAGGCTCGCCTCATGGTAGTCGTCATGCGCCCGCCCGCTTCGCAAAAGCCGCCCTTCAACTCCGTGCTCGGCACCCAGACTTCGCAGGCGCGGACGAAAGTTTTCATGCGGCGCCGCGCCGATCCCAACACGCATGAGCGCCCTCTCGGGGGGCGGCGAACGAAGCGAGCGGGGGGGCGGTCATCATGCCGCCGCGCTTTCGACGGGGCCGTGGCGGGTGTAGAGAAAGTCGAGCACGGCCTTGCGGAAGTGCGTGTAGTGCGGGTCTTCGGCCAGCTCGACGCGGTTGCGCGGCCGCTCCAGATCGACGCGCAGGATCTCGCCGATGGTCGCGGCCGGGCCGTTGGTCATCATCACGATTCGGTCCGAGAGCAATACCGCCTCGTCCACGTCGTGCGTGACCATCACGACCGTGCTCTCGGTACGCGCGACGATCTTCAGCAGCTCGTCCTGCAAATGCGCGCGGGTCAACGCGTCGAGCGCGCCGAACGGCTCG
>JAYSMB010000538.1:0-9733 GCA_043725065.1 Burkholderiales bacterium | reverse complement strand
GCGCGGACCGACGTCGACCAGCGTGACCTTGCTCGGCAATGCGGTCATCGGTTCACCTCGATATGTGCGGCAGGAGGCATCGGCCGACGATAGCGCAAGGCCACGGCGCTCGCGGCGCGGCGCAGAAATCGGCCCAGGATCCAGATCGTCGTGAGCATCGCGACCAGGGCGACCGCGAGCGCCGCGAAGAACGCGAACGGGTGTGCCCACGAAAGCCACAGCGCCAACGGCACGAGGCCGTCGCCGAGCAGCGACAAGGCGATGTTCGAGACCGGCTCGGGCGAGGTGTTGGCGGCGGCGCGCGTCGTCGCCTTGGCGATGTGGCTGGTGGCAGCCAGCGTTCCGCCAAGCAGCGCGGCGGCGACCTCCCAGTTCGCGTGGTCACCGCCGAACACCGCCGCGGCGAGCACGGCACCGGCCGGAATGCGGATCAAGGTGTGCAACGCATCCCACACCGTGTCGAGCCCGGGAATCTTGTCGACCAAGAACTCGACCAACAGCATCGCACCGCTGGCGCCGAGCAGCCAGGGGCTTTCGAGAACGCGCAGACCCGACGGCAGATCGACCCAGCCGAGTGCGCCGGCCAGGCCGGTGAAGAACACGACCGCATAGAGGCGCAGCCCGCTCGCCCAGCCCAGGGCGGCGGCGATGGCGACGAGGTGGGACAGTTCGAGATTCATCGCCCCAGCCACGCCGGCTTGCGCTTGTCGAGAAAACTTCGCACACCTTCCTTGCCCTCCGGACCGGCGCGGATATCGGCAATCCGGCGCGCCGTCTCGGCACGCAGCGCCGGCGTGATCTCGCGGCCGGCAACGTCCTGGACAAGTTGTTTGCAGGCGCGCGTCGCCATCGGTCCGTTGGCGACGATGGCCGCGACCATCGCATCGACCCTGGCGTCGAGCTCGTCGGCGGCGCAGACCTCGTGCACGAAGCCCATCGCCTTGGCCTCCGCAGCGCTGAATCGCTCCGCCGTCACGAAGTAGCGGCGCGCCGCCTGCTCGCCCATGGCGCGAACCACGTACGGACTGATCGTCGCCGGCAACAAGCCGAGGCGCGCTTCGCTCAGGCAGAAAGTCGCGGGCTCGGCGGCGATGCGGATGTCGCAGACCGAGGCGATGCCGAGGCCGCCCGCATAGCAATCGCCATGGATGCGCGCGATCACTGGAATCGGGCAGCTGTACATCGCCCAAAGCATCTCGGCGAGCACCTCGGCATCGGCGCGGTTCTGCTCCCAGGTGTAGCCGCCGACCTCGCGCATGAAGGCGAGATCGGCGCCGGCGCAGAAGGCCTTGCCGCTGCCGCCGAGGACGATCGCGCGCACACCGCTGTCGTCGGCCGAGAGCGAAACGAAGGTGGCGGCGAGCTCGCGGATCAGCACGCCGTTGAGCGCGTTGCGCACGTCCGGCCGGTCGAGCCAGACCCGGGCCACGGCCCCCGATCGTTCGATGCGAAGCGTGCTCGTCATGTCGTCTCTCCCCTGCTTTCGGCCTGCAGCATCAACACCATATCGATCTTCGGGCAAGCGTAGCCCATCGCCGTGATCGCCGCGGTGATCTGGCCGCGATGATGCGTGCCGTGGTTGAAGACGTGGCCCAGCGTCGGCGCGAAAGGCGGCGATTGCGGCAGGCCCCTGGTCGTCGTGTGGTCCAGCGTTGCCGCGAAGCGCGCTTCGTCGAACGACGCGATGAAAGGCGCCCAGTGGCCAGCCGCTGCGACGTGCCGCTCGCGCAAACGCGCCCGATCGGGCTCGACCTCCGCGTTCAGCGCGACCTTGTTCGACACGCCTTCGGCAAAGCGCGGAAACCAGACGCGGTGCTCTGCCACCAGCAGGTGGTTGAGCGTGCCGTGCACGCTCTTGAAGAAGAGACCGGCGTCGCGCCGGTAGTCGTCTTCCGCGAGGGCATCGATGTGTTCGTAGAGCCGCCGCGTCGCCCAGGCGTTGTAACGGGCGAGCGCGAGGAAGTAGCTGCGGAGATCAGTAGCGCTTGGCAACTTCATCGAGCATCACCTCGGTTGCGCCGCCGCCGATCGCGAGCACCCGCGCGTCGCGCCACAGCCGCTCGATCACGGTGCCGCGCATGTAGCCCATGCCGCCGTGGAACTGCTGGCAGCCGGAGACGACTTCGTTGACGAGCTCGCCGGTCAGCGCCTTCAGCATCGAAACTTCCTGCGCCACGTCCTGGCCCTGGGTCACGCGCCAGGCGCAGTGGTACATGAAGGAGCGCGCCGCGCGGACCTTGGCGTCGAGCATCGCCAGGCGCTGGCGGACCACCTGCTTGTCGAACAAGGTCGCGCCGAAGGCCTTGCGATCGCGCACATGTTCGAGGGTCACGCGCAAGGCTTGCACGCAGTGGCCGATCGCCATCGCGGCGAGGGCGATGCGCTCGGTCTGAAAGTTCTTCATCACCGAATAGAAGCCGCGGTTCTCTTCGCCCAGCAGGTTGCCAACCGGAACGCGGCAGTCTTCGAACACCAGCTCGGCCGTGTCGGACGAGAGCCAGCCGGACTTGTCGAGCGCGCGGCCGACCCGAAAGCCCGGCGTTCCCTTCTCGACGATGAACATCGACATCGCGTGCCCGCCTTCGCCAGTCTTGGCAGCGACGAAGTACAGGTCGGCGAGGACGCCGTTGGTGATGAAGAGCTTGGTCCCGTTGAGGCTCCACTCGCCGCCGTCGGCCGAGCGCTTCGCGGTCGTGCGGATGCCGGCGACGTCGGAGCCGGCGCCCGGCTCGGTGATGGCGACGGCGGTGATCGTCTTGCCCGAGGTCACGCCCGGCATGTAGCGGGCCTTCTGCGCCGATGTGCCGGCGTGGTGCAGGTGCGGGCTCGCCATGTCGGTGTGGACCAGTACGGTGATGATGAAGCCGCCGAAGGTCGATTGCGAGAGCGCTTCGGCGAAGACGAGGTTGGTGAGCGCGTCGGCTTCGGCGCCGCCGTGTTCGCCGGCGTACATCAGGCCCAGCAGGCCCGCGTCGCCGAGCTTCTTCAACACCTCGCGCGGTGTGTGGCCCGCCTCTTCCCAGGCGAGCGCGTGTGGTTCCACCTCCCGGGCGAGGAAGCGGGCGATCTGCTCGCGCAGCAGTTCGTGCTCGGGGGTGAGGTAGATGTTTTCCAATGGTGTCGCCAGCGTGCCTCGGGGAGCACGCGAGGTTATCGCAGCCTCAATTCGCGAGAGCCGGGCGGCCGAACAGCGAGGCTTCGGTCCAGCCGAGCGTCTTGAGTTCGGCCTCGCGAAAATGTGCTTCGCTCGGCATCAGGAACTCGTCGAGCGGCGGCGGCTTGATCGCGGTGCCGGCGAGCATGGCATGCGCCTGGCCGCGGTGATGGACCTGGTGGTTGAGCAGGTGGGCGATGATGTGGCCGCGTTGTTCCTGCTGGATGCGACCGGCGTTGCGGACCATGTCGACGATGTCCTCGAGCTGCACGGCGGAGAGCGCGCCGACATGCGCGATGAAGCGCTCGTCGGCCGCCGCTTGTGCGAACGCGAGATCGGCGACGGTCTCGCAGATCGGTGCGTCGCTCCACTGCCGCTCCATGTCGGCTTCGCCGTGGAGCGCGGCGAGGTAGTAGCGATCGACCGCGAGGATGTGATTCAGCGTCTTCGCCAGGCTCGGAAAGAAGCTGGTGCGCGGCGCCTGGAACTCCTCGCGCGAGAGCGTGCGCATGACGTGGTGCAGCCGGCGGTTGGCGAGCCGGTTGGCATGAGCCTGCGTGCGCAGATAGCCGAGCAATTCCATCTTGATCGCTTTCCTTGAAGACGCCTGATCAGAACGGGCCGCCAGCGAGCCAGCGCTCGATCTGGGCGCGTCGGTCGTTGCCCCAGAACGACTCGCCGTCGACGACGAAGAAAGGCGCACCGAACACCCCGTGCGCGATCGCCTCGTCGCAAGCCAGGCGCAGGCGCGTCTTCCAGGCTGTAGCCGTCCACACCGCTTCGGCCTCGCTCGCGTCGATGCCGAACTCGGCGGCAAGACGCTTCAGTGCCTCGGCATCGGCGAGGTTGACGTTGCGCGTGAAGTAGGCGCGCAGGCAGTGCCGCGCCCAGGGTGCCGACGAGGCCGGCCGCTCGTCCTTGAGCCACCAGAACAGGCGTGCCGCGTTCTGCGTCGCGATCGGAAACGGGTCGGGCAGCTTGAAAGGCACGCCGGCAAAGCGCGCCGACCGGTCGAAATCGTGCAATGAATACTCGCGTTTGATCGGGTGGCGCACCGGACTCTTCAGCTCGGCCGCCTGGAAGGTGACGCCGAGCAGAATCGCCTTCCAGTTCACGGTGCGGCCGTGCCGAGCCGCCAAAGCCTCGATCCACTCCGAGGCGATGTACGTGTAGGGCGACGAGAAGTCGAAGTAGAAGTCGATCGCCGAATGGAGCGCGGGCATGGCAAAGGGTACTTGGCCGCCCGCGCCGCGGCAAGAGGCTTGGCCCGAAAGACGCGGTAGCTCACACTGAGCATGCCGCAAAGGAGTGTTCATGGATCAATCGTCGCCCGAGGTCGTGGCCGCGCCCACACCGGGCCTCCGGGTTCTGAAGGACCTGCCGGGCCCGCGACCCTGGCCCTTGCTCGGCAACCTGCCGCAGCTCGACCTGCCCCGGATGCACGAAAAGCTCGAGGGCTGGGCCGACCGGTACGGCCCGCTCTACCGGCTGATCCTCGGCGGCAAGCCAATCGTCGTGCTCGCCGACGGCCCGCTCATCGCCGGCATCCTGCGCGACCGGCCGGACGGCTGGCGCCGCATCGGCGTGATCGCCTCGGTCATCAACGAGATGGGCGGCGACGGCGTGTTCACCGCCGAGGGCGACGACTGGCGTCGCCAGCGACGGCTCGTCATGTCGGCCTTCGATCCGGGCCACCTGGCGCGCTTCTTTCCGTCGCTGGTCCGCGTCACCGAGCGCTTCGACCGCCGGCTGGCCGAAGCGGCGCGCCGGGGCGAAGCGATCGACCTGCAGGCGCAGCTCATGCGCTACACGGTCGACGTCACCGCCGGCCTGGCTTTCGGCTCGGACGTCAACACCATCGAGGGCGGCGGCGACGTGTTGCAGGCGCATCTCGACAAGGTCTTCCCGATGATCTATCGGCGCATCAACATGCCGTTCCCGTACTGGCGCCACCTGCGGCTGCCGATCGACCGCGCCTTCGACCGACACCTGGCCGAGGTGCGCAAGGCCGTGCACCGCTTCATCGACGAGGCGCGTGGGCGCTTGGCCGCGGAGCCCGAGCGCGCCGCGAAGCCCCCCAACCTGCTGGAGGCATTGCTCGCCGCGCGCGACGCCGACGGCAGCGCCCTCAGCGAAGCGCAGATCGCCGGCAACGTGCTGACCGTGCTGCTCGGTGGCGAAGACACCACCGCCAACACCCTCGGCTGGGCGCTCTACCTGCTGCACCGCGACCGCGCCGCGTGGGACAAACTGGTCGCCGAGGTCGACGCGACCGTCGCCGACGACGAACGCGTGCTGCGCGACTTCGACCTCACACGCGGGCTCGACTACCTCGAGGCCTGCCTGCACGAGGCGATGCGTTTGCGCCCGGTCGCGCCGCTCATCTTCGTCGAGTCCCAACGCGACACGACGCTGGCCGGCATGCCGCTGCGCCGGGGCACGATCGTGTTTTGCGTCATGCGCAAGCCCGCCACCGATCCGGCGACGCTGGGCGGCGATGCGGCCGAGTTCCGGCCGGCGCGCTGGCTCGACGGCGGCGCGGAAATCACGCGCGCGCTGAACCGCGCGGCGATGCCCTTCGGCGCCGGGCCGCGCCTGTGCCCGGGTCGCTACCTGGCCCTGGTCGAAATGAAGATGGTGTTGTCGCTGATCGCGCGCAACTACACGCTGGTCGACGTGGGAACCGAATCGGGCAAAGCGCCGGCCGAACGTCTCGCATTCGCGATGTACCCGGTGGGACTGCGCATGAAGCTCGCGCCGCGACCCGGACGTTGACACCCCATGTCATTCTGAGCGCAGCGAAAAATCCCGTACTCGGCGGCAAACGAGATCCTTCGCTCCGCTCAGGATGACAGAGCGGCGGGTCAGGCGAGCGCCCGGGCGATGAGGATCTTCTGCACGTCCGACGTTCCCTCGTAGATCTGGCAGACGCGAACGTCACGATAGATCCTTTCCACCGGAAAGTCGGCGACGTAGCCATAGCCGCCGAAGACCTGGATCGCGTCGCTGCAGACGCGCTCGGCCATCTCGCTGGCGAACAGCTTGCCCATCGCCGCTTCTTTCAGGCAGGGCCGGCCGGCGTCCTTCAGGCTCGCCGCGTGATGCACCATCTGGCGTGCCACCTCGATCTGCGTCGCCATCCCGGCAAGGCGGAACTGAACGGCCTGGTGCTCGAAGATCGGCTTGCCGAACGCGACACGTTCCTTCGAATAGGCGAGCGCCGCTTCGAAAGCCGCACGCGCCATGCCGATCGCCTGCGCGCCGATGCCGATGCGTCCGCCCTCTAGACCCGAGAGCGCGATCTTCAAGCCCTGGCCTTCCTCGCCGAGCAGGTTCTCCGCAGGCACGCGACAGTTCTCGAACACGATTTGCGCGGTGTCGCTGGCGTGCTGACCGAGCTTGTCTTCGAGCCGTGTCGCCGCGTAGCCGGGGGTCGCCGTCGGCACGATGAAAGCGCTGATCCCTTTCTTGCCGGCCGCCTTGTCGGTGACCGCCATGACGATCGCGACGTCGCCGTTCCTGCCGCTGGTGATGAACTGCTTGACGCCGTTCAGCACGTAGTCGTCGGCGTCGCGAACGGCGGTCGTCTTCAGGCCGTCGGCCTGCGAGCCGACGTGCGGCTCGGTCAGGCAGAACGCGCCCAGCATCTCGCCGCGCGCCAGCGGCTTCAGCCAGCGCTCCTTTTGCGCCTCGTTGGCCCAGGCCATGAGGATCGAGCAGCCCGGGCAGTTGTTGACGCTGACGATGGTCGAGGTCGCGCCGTCGCCGGCGGCGATCTCTTCGAGAATGACGGCAAGGGCGAGATAGCCGAGCCCGGCGCCGTCGTAGTCGACGGGCACGGCGACGCCGTAGCAGCCGAGCGCCGCGAGACCTTGCAACTCGGCCTTCGGAAAGTGGGCGTCGCGATCCCATCGCGCGGCCTGCGGCGCGATGCGGTCCTGCACGTAGGAACGGACCGCCTCCTGCACGGCGCGGTGGTCGTCGTCGAGAATCATCTTGCCGCCTTCGGCAGGCGCAGCAGCAGCGTTCCGGTGCCGCTGAGCAGGAGCGTGTCGGCCGAGCGCACGTCGCCTTCGAGGCGGGTGATCCATCCGTTCAGGCTGTCCTTGCGCTCGACGCCGGTCACGACCCAGCGCAGGTCGATGTCCTCGTTGGCGTAGACCGGCGCGCGGAAGCGGATCTCGAAACCCATGCCGACGCCGGATCGGCGCAGTCCGGCCGCGGTCGGCTTGGCGAAATGGGTCGCGGTCAAGGCCATGAAGATGCTGCCGAGCTGCGTTCCGGATGCGATCAGCCCGCGATAGCCGGCGGCCAGCGCGGTAGCGAGGTGGTGATGCAGCGGGTTGTGGTCGTGCACCGACAACGCGAAGGCGGGGATCTCTTCGTCCGACAGACGAACCCGCATCGAGAGCGTCTCGCCGACAAAAGCCGGCGCGTCGTTCTTCGGCGTCGTCTCGGGCGCACTCATGCGCGCTCCACGAGCGCGAGGCGCGTCGCCAGCCAGACGAACAGGCCGGCGCCCGCCGCATTCAGACCGCGCTTCCAGATCGCGCTCGCGCGCCAGCGGCCGAGCGGCGCGACGAGCAGGACGAAGCCGAACAGGAACAGCCCGCCCTGGACCACGAACCAGGCGCCGAGAAACAGGAAGGCGAGCGTCTTGTGGGGCGCGTCGACGCCGATGAATTGCGGCAGCAGGGCAAGAAAGAACAGCGCGACCTTGGGGTTGAGAACGTTCGTCAGCAGACCCTGGCGAAACAGCGCCGCGAAACCGGGGCGCTCGGCCACCGGTGGCGCGACCGAGCCGCTCGCGCCGGCCACTGCACTTCGCAACATGCCCCAGGCCAGCCACAGAAGATAAGCCGCGCCCACCCACTTGACCAGCGAGAACGCGGTGCTCGAGGCCGCGAGCAAGGCGGCCAGCCCGAGCGCCGCCGCCAGCGCGTGCACGACGCATCCGGACATGACACCGAGCGCAGCCGCCATGCCGCCGCGAACGCCGTAGCGCAAGGTGCGCGTCAATGTCAGCATCATGTCGACGCCGGGAGTCGCGTTGACGACGAAGACGGTCGCCGCGAAGATTCCCAACGAATGCGTGCCGAGCACCCCGAGCCTTCCTCTAGAACAGCTCGACTGCCATCGCCGTCGCTTCGCCGCCGCCGATGCACAGCGCCGCGACGCCCTTCTTCTTGCCGGCCTGGCGCAAGGCGCCGAGCAGCGTGACGACGATGCGCGCACCGCTGGCGCCGATCGGGTGGCCGAGCGCGACCGCGCCGCCGTGCACGTTGACGATCTCGGGCCGGAGGTCGAACTCGGTCATCGCCGCCATCGTGACCGCGGCGAAGGCCTCGTTCACCTCCCACAGCTCGACGTCTTGGGACATCCAGCCCGCCGACTTCAACACCTTCTGGATTGCACCGACCGGCGCGGTCGTGAACCAGTTGGGCGCTTGCGCGTGCACCGAGTGCGCGACGATGCGGGCGATCGGCTTCGAGCCGAGCCGCAGCGCCGTCGATTCGCGCATCAGCACGAGCGCGGCGGCGCCGTCGGAAATACTCGACGAAGTCGCGGCGGTGATCGTGCCGTCTTTCTTGAACGCAGGCTTCAGGCCCGAAATCTTGTCGAGCTTGGCCTTGAACGGCTGCTCGTCGAACTTGATCACGGTGTCGCCGCCCTTGCCGGGCACGCTGACCGGCGCCATCTCCCAGTCGAAGCTGCCGTCTTCGTTCGCTTTCTTCGAGCGCTGGGTCGAGGTGATCGCGAACTGGTCCATCGCCTCGCGGCTGAACTTGTACTTGGCGACGCACTCTTCGGCGAATACCCCCATCGCCCGGCCGCGGTCGTAGGCGTCTTCGAGGCCGTCGATCGCCATGTGGTCGTAGAGCTGCGCGGCGCCATAGCGGATGCCTTTGCGCACGAAGGTCAGGTGCGGCGCATTGGTCATGCTCTCCATGCCACCGGCGACGATGATCTCGGCGCTCTCGGCCTTCAACATGTCGTGCGCGAACATCATGGCGCGCATGCCGGAGCCGCACATCTTCGAGAGCGTCACCGCGCCCGCCGAATTGGGCAGACCGGCGCCGAGCGCAGCCTGGCGCGCGGGAGCCTGCCCCTGGCCGGCCATCAGGCAGTTGCCCATCAGCACTTCGTTGACCGAATCGCCGGTGATGCCGGCGCGCTCGACCGCGGCCTTGATGGCGACCGAGCCGAGTTGATGCGCGGCGAGCGCGCTGAAGTCGCCGAGCATGCCGCCGATGGGCGTGCGGGCGGCGGAAACGATGACGATGGAATCGGCCATGACGGCTCCTTTCGAGGGGGTTTGACGAATCGCGGTCGGTGGCGGAGGCGAGATCCTTCGCTTCGCTCAGGATGACACGGCAGGGCGCCGGGTTTCGAAGCGCTTCCGCACTTCGTAGGGGAACACATCATGCACGTAGCCGGCGAGGATTTCCTCCTTGTGGCCTTGCCAGAAGGCGGGCTCGAGCAACTCGGCGTGGTGCGCCATGAAGACCTCGCGCACCGCCGGGTTGCCGAGCAGGAATGGGCCGAAGGTCTCGGGGAAAACGTCCTTGGGCCCGACCG
>JAYSMB010000537.1:0-3634 GCA_043725065.1 Burkholderiales bacterium | reverse complement strand
CTCGACGGTCTTCTCGCCCTGGCACAGCAGTTCGATGAGTTCCAGGCGCTTGGGGCTCGCAAGGGACTTGCCGATGCGGGCCACCTGCTCGTAGAGGTGGTTCTTCAGGTCTCTCATGCGAACATTCTAACGTCTATTGGAATGTTGAATGCGCTCGTTTGACCAAGCTGACGGCGCGAAGCTGCGTCGGATGCGACGCGGCCGTCCCCGCGCCGCTCACTTCGCCGCTTCGATGGCCGTGACGGTGAGAACCCCGTTGACGCTGGCGGCGGAAAACTTCACCTTGTCGCCTGGCTTGATGCCGTCGAGCATCTTCGGGTCGGCCACCTTGAAGACCATCGTCATGCCGGGCATGTCCAGATTGGTGATGGGCCCGTGCTTCAAGGTGACCTTCGCCTGCTCCTTGTCGACCTTGCGAACCTCGCCGTCGGTGGTGGGCGCGACGGCAGCCGAAGCGGTTCCGACCGGGTGATGCGTGGCATGGTCGGTGGCGTCCGCCTGGGCGTGGGCCGAAGCGGCCAGCGAAACGGCTGCAGCCGCGAGAACGTGGGCGATCTTCATGGGGAACTCCTTCAGGCTGTGATGGCGACGGCGGGAATGGCCGAGAGCGCCTCGGCGCCCAGGGCCGGCGAGGGGATGTCGCGCCGATTCATTTCACGACCACCTTTCCGACCATGCCGGCCTCGTAGTGGCCGGGTTGCAGGCACGCGAACTGGAACTCGCCGGCCCGGGTGAACTGCCACACGATCTCGCCCGTGGCGCCAGGCTTCACGTGCGCCATGTTCGGGTCGGAGTGCTCCATGTTCGGGAACCGCTTCATCAGCTCGGCGTGCTCCTTGAGCTCGTCGAGCGTCCCGAGAACCATCTCGTGCAGCACCTTTCCGCCGTTGTGGATGACGAACCTGACCGTCTGGCCACGCCTGACCACCACGTCGTCCGGCGTGAAGCGCATCGAGTCGGCCATCTCGACCTTGACGACCCGGACGACCCTCTTCGAGTCGCCCTCGTGACCGAACGCGGTGTCTTCGACCTTGCTCGCGTCGAACTTGCGGGGCTTCGCATGATCGTCGTCGCCGTGAGCGAACGCCCCGTTCGCAGCCAGAGCGAGGACGGCCACAGCCAGTGCATGGAACATCTTCATGGAGGTCTCCTTCAGTGGCCTTCGTGGCCGGTGGGTTTGCGTACCTGCAGGGTGCTGGCATCGGCCTGGGGCGCCGGCGCACGGACCGTCTCCGGCATCTCGGCGGTGTACTCGCTGGCCAGCGTGCCCGCGGGGTGCTTGTACGGGCCCGGGTCCTTGTAGTCGCCACGTGCCACGCCGTCCCGCACCTTCACGACGCTGAACATGCCGCCCATGCCCACCGGTCCGAAGGGGCCGGTGCCGGTCATCATCGGCAGCGTGTTGTCGGGGATGGGCATCTCCATCTCGGCCATGTCGTGCATGCCCTTGTCGCCCATGACCATGTAGTCCGGGATGAGACCGGCAATCTTCTTGGCCACGTCCCGCTGGTCCACGCCGATCATGGTCGGCACGTTGTGGCCCATCGCGTTCATCGTGTGATGCGACTTGTGGCAATGGATGGCCCAGTCACCGGCAACCGCATCGAACTCGAACGCCCGCATCTGGCCCACGGCGATGTCGGTCGTCACCTCCGGCCAGCGCGCGCTCCTGGGCACCCACCCGCCGTCGGTTCCCGTCACCTCGAAGTGAGGCCCGTGCATGTGGATCGGGTGGTTCGTCATCGTGAGGTTGCCCACCCGGATGCGAACGCGCTCGCCGGTGCGGGCCACGAACGGGTCGATGCCCGGGAACGCCCGGCTGTTCCAGGTCCACAGGTTGAAATCGAGCATCGTGTTGACCTTCGGCGTCGCGCTGCCCGGCTCGATGTCGTAGGCGTTCAGGATGAAGCCGAAGTCGCGGTCGACCTTGAACTGCCGCGGGTCCTTCGGATGGACGATGAACAGGCCCATCATGCCCATCGCCATCTGCAACATCTCGTCGGCGTGCGGGTGGTACATGAAGGTGCCCGGGCGCTGCAGCACGAACTCGTACATGAAGGTTCTGCCCACCCCGATGGGCGGTTGCGTGAGGCCGGTCACGCCGTCCATTCCCGACGGAACCAGGATGCCGTGCCAGTGCACGCTGGTGACTTCGGGCAGCTTGTTGGTCACGAAGATGCGGATGCGGTCGCCCTCCACCGCCTCGATGGTCGGGCCCGGACTCTGGCCGTTGTAGCCCCACAGGTTCGCCTTCATGCCCGGAGCGATTTCGCGCACCACGGGTTCGGCCACCAGGTGGAACTCCTTGACGCCGTCCTTCATGCGCCAGGGCAGCGACCAGCCGTTGAGGGTGACGATGGGATTGAACGGTCGGCCGTTCGGGGGCGGCAGGGGCAGTTGCATCGACGCCGAGGCCTGGATGACGGCCTCGGGCAGCGACGCCGCCCCGATGCGGCTGACGGCGGCCGCGCCCAGGAAGGTCGCGCCGGCCGCCTTGAAGAATGTTCTGCGATGCGTCATTGTCGTTCTCCGTCAGTGGGCAGCCTGCGCAGCGGCGGCAGCCCTGCCCGGGCCCAGGTCCGCCGAGGCACCCGGTGAACGGCCGGTGAGCGCCGCTTGCAGGTTCGTCTCGGCGACCCAGTAGTCACGCAGCGACTCGACGGCGCCTGTCACGGCGGCGATCTGGTCCCTCGAGTCGGCCAGCAGGTCGAAGACGCTGGCCAGCATCCCGTTGTAGCGAAGCAGGTTCTCGTCCGAGATGCGCTTGCGAAGCGGCACCACCTCATCGCGGTAGTGCCTGGCCAGGTCGTATGCCGTGCGGTAGGCGGAGTAGGACTCGCGCACCTCGGAGCGGGCGTTGACCGCCACCTGGGCGGTACGGTTCACCGACTGCATGTAGCGTGCTTCCGCCCGCGCGACACGCGCCGAGCCAAAATCGAAGATCGGCAGTTCGAGCTCGATCTCGTAGCCGTTGCGGCGTTGCTCGCCGGTGTTGCTCTGGTTCTGATAGCCGGCGTGCAGGACGTTGATGAAACGGGTTGCCTTGGTCAGGCCCAGCGACCTGGCGGTCGACTCGGTCGCGCGTCTGGCCATCAGCACATCGAGGCGCTTGTCCATCGCGGTCTGCTCGGCATCCTTCGGCTCGGCCGGGGCGGCCGGCAGGTCCTGCAAGCGTTCAGGCAGTTTGAAATCGAGCTGCCCACCGCTGAGCGCCAGCACCCGGGTCAGGCGCTCGCGCGCGGCCACGGCCTGGTGCTGCGCTCGAGCCAACTGCGCTGTGGCGTCGGCGTAGAAGGACTGCTCTCGCATCTGCGCCAGCCGGTTGAAATTGCCTGCCGCCACCATGCGCCTGGCCAGTTCGTTGGACGCGTCCGCGGCCTCCTTCACCTGATCGGAGTAGCCGACGAGCTGCCGGGCCGCGACGGCCTCGAAATACGCTCTGCGGGCCTGCGCTGCGACACCCACCGTCTCGTAGGCCGCCTGCAGCTGCGCCTGCTCGAAGCGGCGCTGCTCGACCTGCCTGGCCAGCGGCATCGTGAAGAGCCCCAGCACGTCGAACACGACCGCGCGGTCAATCTCGACGGCGCCGTTGCCGCTCAGCCGCCCGAAGCTGAACGAAGGGTTCGACAGCCGG
>JAYSMB010000536.1:0-4615 GCA_043725065.1 Burkholderiales bacterium | reverse complement strand
GTGGTCTTCGGTCAGAAGCTTGATCGCGTCGGGCGTTGCGGCGGAGTGGTTCGGTTTCTTTGCGGAGGTCTTTGTGGCCATGGTTGCATCTCTGGGTGGCGTTGCAAAGGCGGGCGGCGCGAGCCGCCCGAAGGGACTACTTGCCGTCGCGATCGGGGTCGGCGGGAACCGCACGCTCGGCCGTGTCGCCGACGCGATGCCAGGCGTCACGCGACGCGTCTTTGGCACGATCCCAGCTCAGGCTCGACTTGCCGCGCGCCGTGCTCCAGCCGCGCGACAGTTCGGGTTCGACGTCGTCGAAGCTGCGCCCTTCGTACGCGCCATAGGACGTGACGCCATAGCCGAACGCCGGCCCGTAGTCGTCGTAAGTCGCACTCGGATCGACGTAGGAGCGACCCTTGTAGTTCTCGCGCCAGTACGCGTCTTCACGAGTCGGGTCGATCGATTCGGCGACACCCTTTCCGGCGAGGCCGCCGACGATGGCGCCGACTGCGGCACCGATGACCGTGCCGACCGGCCCGGCGACCGTGCCGGTGGCCGCGCCCGCGGCAGCGCCGCCGAGGACGGCACCCACGCCGGTGCCAACCGGATGAGCGCCCGGAGCGCCACTGATGGGGTCCCGGTTCGCAGTGGACTGCTTGCCAACGGTTGCTTCGTTCATGTCTGTCTCCATTGGGTGGAACGTGGTGGATGCCGACGGCGGACGCTCGGGGAAAAGTTGAAATGGCGACTGCGCTTCGAAGGCACATCGCGAGTGCGATGTGGGCGAAAGACTAGTCGCGCGGCAGTCCCCGCACCATTCCCGAATCGCCTCGCAATTGCCGTTTTTCGGCGCATGGAAACGTCGGAGCTTGCCTACAAGGTTCGGTCTGAACGTTCTCCCCGGCTCCTACGGACGCTCGGGCGTTCAACCCATTGGTTCTGCCGCGAAACGCCTCACAGTGATGGCATCGCGAATGCCGAACCGGGCATTCGCTCGCTTCGAAGGAACCGGACCCATGAGCAGGCGTAACTCCAGCAAGACAATCGCGATTGCAAATCGGGCGAGCCAGCTCGCGCTTGCCGTGCCGCAAGTCATGGCGCATCGGCTCACGCGCATGGCACTGGCGGGACCGGCGCCGACGGCCAGCGACCGCGAGGAATTCAAGCGCATGGGCGAGGAAAAGGTCGCCGCTATCGGCGAGTCGCTCAACGCAATGGCCTGGAAGACGATGCTTGCTCAACAGCGCGCAGCCATGTCGTTCGCGCTTGCCTTCTGGAACCCTTCCGCCAGACCATCGACCCGCCTTCCAGGTCACGTCGGTCAGGCCACGCTCGACATTCTGGGTGCCGGCATGGCGCCGTTTCATCGCCGCGCGACGGCCAATGCGAGGCGCCTGGGAAGCGTCGCATTGCGGCGCTCGCGGCGCTAACCGGCCAACGCCTGGCCGAGATAGGCGGCGGTCGCGCTGCCCGACAGCGCGACCTCGCCCGGCAGACCGGCGGCGACGACACACCCGCCTTTCTCGCCGGCGCCGGGCCCGATGTCGGTCACCCAGTCGCAGCCCGCCACGACCGGCCTTCGGCAGGGCAATCCGCATGCCGACCGAACCAGGACGACGGGACCTTCGGCACAGGTATGGCGGCCCTCCTACATCCAAGTGCGCAGTCGGCTTGCGAACGAGGCCATGAGTCTTTCTTACGCTCTCCGCTTCGACAACCTCGCCACAGGAGAACATCATGGGCAAGTACGTATTGGGCTGGTTCCTCGGGGTCCCGGTCATCGTCCTCGTGGCGATCTATTTCTTCATGCACTAGACGCGGCGACGACGAGGCGGCCCGGTCTTGCGCGCGCGTCGCACCGCCTTGCTCATCGCCGCAGTCGTCGCGCTGACGCTGGTCGGCACGATCGTCGCGCTCAACTTCATGAGCGGCGAGAAGAAGATCGAGCGTCGGCTCGAACGTCTCTACTCGCTTGACGATCCACGCTTCGCCCAGGAGCTCGGCGTTCTGCTAGGTCCGCCGTTACTCGAAGGCAACCGCTACCGGGTGCTGAAGAACGGCGACGAGATATTTCCGCCGATGCTCGCCGCCATTCGCGACGCGAAGCGGACGATCAACTTCGAGACCTACATCTACTGGTCCGGCGAAATCGGCCGGCGGTTCGCCGACGCGCTGATCGAGCGTGCCCGTGTCGGCGTCAAGGTGCATGTCATGCTCGACTGGGTGGGCAGCGCGAAGATGGATGAGTCGATGGTGGCGGAGATGGCGAACGCCGGCGTGCAGGTGCGCAAGTTCCATCCGCCGCACTGGTCGCATCTCGGCCGCTTCAACAACCGCACGCACCGCAAGCTGCTGGTCGTCGACGGGCACATCGGCTTCACCGGCGGCGTCGGCATCGCGCCGCAATGGACGGGGCGTGCCCAGGATCCCGAGCACTGGCGCGACACCCACTTCGAGGTCGAGGGGCCGGTGGTCGCGCAGATGCGGGCGGTCTTTCTCGACAACTGGATCAAGGTCTCGGGCGAGGTACTGCACGGGCCCGACTACTTTCCGCTCATCGCGCCCACCGGCACCGGCCGGGCGCGGATGTTCAGCAGTTCGCCGACCGGCGGCAGCGAGAGCATGGAGCTGATGTACCTGCTGATCACGGCCGTGGAAGGAACGCCTCGCGGAGCGATTCGCCGCGCTCGTCGGCTCGCAACTCTGAGTGTCGGCGGCGATCGGCCTCAGGTCACCGGCGCCGGATTGAACAGCACCAGCGAGTTGGCGAGGTGGTGTCTTTCAGCCCCGGTCCGGCGCCCGCTCGCCACGTCGAGAACGAGGCGGAACAACTCCCAGCCCGTCTCTTCGATCGTTGCCGTGCCGTCGGCGATGCGGCCGTCATCGAGATCCATCCGGTCGTGCCATCGCTTCGCCATGCCGCTCGTGGCGGCGACCTTGACGACCGGCACTTCGGCCAGGCCGTAAGGCGTGCCGCGACCGGTGGTGAAGATGTGCACGTTCATGCCGGCGGCGAGCTGCAGCGTGCCGCAGATGAAGTCGCTCGCCGGCGTGGCTGCGTACACCAAGCCGCTGGGCGCGTGCCGACGGGTTCCGTCGGCGTTGCGAAAGCCTTCGAAGCTGAAGCCCTCGAGCGGCGCCTGGGGCTCGCGCTGCAAGGTCGCAATCGGCAAGCCCTCGAGCGAGCACGCCTCGGGCATGCGCAAGAGCCGCTCGTGAACCCAGCTCCCCGCGGCAATCGGCTTCAGCGCGAAGCCGATCGCGATGCCGTAGCGCACGACCGCCTCGCCTTCGCCGATCGCGGCAAGCGCGACCTTGTGACCTTGCGGCACCCGCTCGCGCAACACGAGACCGGCAGCGAAACCGCCGCTCGAGAAGACTTGCCCGTGGACTGTGGCAAACAAGCTCCAGTGACGCGCCAACGAGCCGGGGTCCTACGTCACGCCGGTGCACCAGCCTTCAAAACGGCATTGACGACGCGACCGACAATTTGCGCGACGCATTCAGAACCCCCTCGATGAAGTCACCTGCCTCCACCGCCTCGGGCCAAGGCTCGCCTTCCTTGTCGCTGCTCGCGGCCGAGCCTGCCCGGGCCCTGCTCGACTACCTGGGCTCGCATCTGCCCGGCCCGGCTCTGGCCAATGGCGATGGGCACCCCGTCGTCGTCTATCCCGGATTGGGCGCGGGCGCGTGGAGCACGGCCCGACTGCGCGAGGCACTGAACGGCGCGGGCTTCGACGCGCTCGACTGGGGCTTCGGCCAGAACACCGGACCCAAAGCAAGCATTCCGGACTGGCTGGAGCAACTGCGTGCGGCAGTGGAAGCGGTTCGCGCCGAACGTGGCCGCGAGGTGAGTCTGGTCGGCTGGAGCCTGGGCGGGATCTACGCACGCGAGATCGGTCGTGCCGCTCCGGAGATGGTTCGCCAGGTCATCACCCTGGGCAGTCCCTTTGCCGCGGGCCCCGAAGCTACTCACGCCGCGTGGCTCTACCGGATGCTGAACAAAGCCAAGGCCCCGCCGTCGGACTACGCCAGCCGGCTCAAGCAAGCCCTGCCCGTTCCCTCGACCTCGATCTACAGCAAGTCGGACGGTGTCGTGCCGTGGCAAGGCTGTATCCAGTTGCCCGGCAGGCACTCCGAGAATGTAGAAGTCAGCGGCGTCAGCCATCTGGGCATGGGGACGAACCGCAAAGTGCTGGAGATCGTCGCCAACCGCCTGGCCCAGCCCGAGGGCGGGTGGCGCCGATATTCGTCGTAGCGGCCTCCGTCAGGCGGCCACGCTGGCGCGAAAAAACGCCTCGCCCCGAGCCGGGAATACGACAACGCGCGAGCCCTTGGCGCGGCTCGCCCAACACAGTTCGAACAGGCGCTCGAGCAGGGCAGTGCCGAGGGCGCCGCCGAGGTGATGGCGGCGCTCGCCCCAGTCGAGGCAAGGTCGGCAGAAGGCGCGGCGTTGATCGGCGGCCCGAGCAGGATCGACGCCGAACGCCGTGAACCAGGCGGCGCCCGCGTTCGTCAGGTAGAGACCCCCGGCGCCTGAGAGAGTGAGAGTTTTTCTCCGAGCCCCTCACGCTGGCACACAACTGGCTTGTCTTTGGGCATGACGACACCTACTGATCGCGACACGGAGCAG
>JAYSMB010000535.1:0-2500 GCA_043725065.1 Burkholderiales bacterium | reverse complement strand
AGTGCCAGGCCGAGCAGGCAGCCGGCGAATCGATCGGCGTCGATGGACATGCAGTTCTTCGCGCATCAAGGCGGCGCGATGTACGCCGCGCTACGAGCCGACGATCGGCTCGATCTTCATCCGCCTGAACCAGGCGTCGTCGGCCCACTCGGCGCCACCGCCGTGTGCGTTGTAGTTGACGGTCAGCTCTTCGTCGACACCGATGTCGCGCACCGCCATGAAGCGCAGCACCTGCTCGCCCGCGTCGGCCTGGTAGCGCATGTTGGCCGGGTTGTCGTGGTTGTAGACGCTGCCGTAGCCGAGAACGATCGCCTGCGCGCCGGGGTCGCCGACCAGATAGCCCCAGCCGAACATGATCCGTTCGATGCCCTGCGGCAAGTGCCCCTTGCCGATATCGAAGGGCACGACCGGGCAGGCTTCGACGAGCTCGCCGGCGCGAAAGGGCCGCGCCGCGAATGCGCCGCGACCTTTCGCCGTGCCGGTGTCGGCGACGTAGACGTCGGGCGGCTCGATGCGGTTCATGACGATGCCGACGCGCTGGCCGCACAGGCCGCGCAGATGCAGGTCAGCGCGCGATCTTCGTCGGGCAGGCGAGCGAGGAGATCAGGACTGAAGGAAGCGGCGACGCACCAGCAGGTCTTGCCGCTGCCGGTGGCGCCGGCCATCAGGCAGGCGTTGGGGCCGCTGCAAAGGGGACAGACGCTTCGCCGCGCCGGTGCGGTGACCGGGTTCGACACGGAAGCGAGGGCGGACGAGCCGCCCGACAACGACTCAGGAACTGGCTGGCTTGAAGTAGCGCGCTTCGAGCAGCTTGGCATTCGTGAGGCGAAGCGCCACCAGCACCCTTTCCAGCCAGGTCAGCTGCTGGACGCGTCCGTCCGGCAGGGCCAGAACGGTGCCGAGGATAGGCTCGTCTTCGATCTTGGATTCCTGGTACTCGCGTACCGTCGCGCCGTCGTTCATGAGGTTCCCTTTCTTCGTGCCTGGCAAGCCATCGACAACCGTGGTCCGTTACATGTAACAAGAGGTGTTGCTCGGCGTAAGCATAGCCGATCGAAAGCGATCCGGACGACCGCCTGAGCAGGCGGGAAGTAAGACGACGCGACGCTCTCGCGTCGGAAGGCGGCCGCGCTCACGCCGCCCTCCGGTTACAAGACGACCTCTATTTGGCCATCGCCTTGTCCCACACCGCATGCGTCCATGCCTCAGTGCCCGGGTCCTTCTTGATGACCGGGTCGCTGCCGCCGGCGAGCAGCACCTTCACCGTGCGCTGATACGCGGCCGGATCGAGCCGGCCCATCTTGTCGGTGTTGGTGATGAGCTTTGCGACGTTCTCGAGCTGACGCTTCTGTACCGCGGCCGTCGAGCCGCCCGAGGTGTCGGCGGCGAGCACGATCTTCACCGCTTCGTCCTGGTTCTTCAGCGTGTATTCCCAGCCCTTGACCGTCGCCTTGACGAACTTGGCGAGCTTGGCGACATAGGCCGCATCCTTCAGGTCGGGCTCCCGCGCATAGAGGCCGTCCTCGAGCGTCGCGACGCCCTGGTCCTCGTACGGGAAGGTGACCAGGTCGGCAGGCTTGACGCCGGCATCGATGACCTGCCAGTACTCGTTGTAGATCATGGTCGAGATGCAGGCCGCCTGGTTCTGCAACAGCGGGTCGACATTGAAGCCCTGCTTCAGAACCTTGACGTCAGGATTCGCGCCGGTCGTCTTCAGGCCAAGCGTGCCCATCCAGCTGAGGAAGGGGTACTCGTTGCCGCCGAACCAGACGCCGAGGGTCTTGCCCTTGAAGTCCTTCGGCGTGCTGACGCCGCTCGCCTTCTTGCAGGTCAGCATCATTCCGGAGCGGTTGAAGATCTGCGCCACGTTGACCATCGGCACGCCGGCTTCGCGCGCGGCGAGCGCGCTCGGCATCCAGTCGACGGCGAGGTCGGCGCCCTTGGCGGCCAGCACCTGCGCCGGCGCGATGTCGGGGCCGCCCGGCTTGATCGTCACGTCGAGGCCGGCGTCCTTGTAGAAGCCCTTGGCCTGGGCCACGTAATAGCCGGCGAACTGGGCCTGCGGCAGCCACTTGAGCTGCACGGTGACCTTGTCGGCGGCGAGCGCCGAGCCGGCGGCGCCGGCCAACAGCAGCGAAAGCAGTAGAACGGATTTGCGCATCAGAGAGCTCCGGAGGTTGTGCCTTGCGGCGGGGATGGAAAGGCGAAGGGCCAGGACGCGATTTGACCTCATCCGGCCGCGCTTCGAAACGAGGGATGCCAGAAGGTGGCGCGCCGCTCGATCCAGCCCAGCAAGCCATACAGCAGCGATCCGGCCAGTGCCGCGACGAGGATCGCCGCCCAGACCAGGCCCATGTTGAGCCGCGCCGCCTCGGTCGAGATGCGAAAGCCGAGGCCCGATGTCGGCGAGCCGAAGAACTCGGCGACGATGGCGCCGATCATGGCCAGCGTCGAGTTGATCTTGAGCGCGTTGAAGACGAAGGGCAGCGCCACCGGGATG
>JAYSMB010000534.1:0-1721 GCA_043725065.1 Burkholderiales bacterium | reverse complement strand
CCATTCGGCCGGCATGATGAGCGGCTACTATCGCCAGCCCGGCAAGACGCGCGAGGCCGAGTGGTTCGATGCCGACGGCAAGCGCTTCATTCGCACCGGCGACGTCGGCCGCTTCGATGCCGACGGCTTCCTGACCTTGCTGGACCGCAAGAAGGACATGGTCATCAGCGGCGGCTTCAACATCTACCCCAGCGACCTCGAAGCGGTACTGCGCGAGCACCCGGCTGTCGCCGACGCGGCGGTGGTCGGCGTGCCGTCGCTGCAATGGGGCGAGACGCCGATCGGGTTCGTCGTGCGACGGCTCGGCGCCGAAATCGAGGACGACGAACTGCTCGCGTGGATCAATGCCCGCGTCGGCAAGACGCAGCGTCTGGCAGGTCTGCAATGCGTGGCCGAGCTGCCGCGCAACGCGATCGGCAAGGTGCTAAAGCGCGAGCTGCGCGAGCGTCATGTCGCGAGCGGCGTCGCGCCGCGCTGACGGCGCCCGTTAGCGGCCGACGCCGACCTCGCGCCCGGAGCGCGTCTGCGCGTCCAGGCCGCGCTCCGGCGACTCGGCGATCTGCTTCTCGCCGGAGCCGACCTCGATCAGCTCCTCGATCATCATGTGACCGTAGCGTTGCGCGCGCGTCGCGTGGAAGCGGCGCGCGATGTCGGCGACGCCGCGGGCCTGCGCCTCCTTCGGCGCATGCACGACCAGGAAGCTGTTGCCCTGCTCCGCAAGCTCGCGGTGCGACTTCACCAGGTTCAGCTCCTGGCCGATGCCGGCCAGCACGCCGGCCTGCTCGATATCGATGTCGGCCTGGCGCTTCATCTGCTCGGGCGAGTAGACGACCACGTCGGCGGCCGCGAAGCCGCGCCGCAGCAGTACGGTCATCGCGGCCCGCATGTCGGCTTCGGTCGGGAACGCCGCGATGACGTGGCCGACGGGCTTGAAGACGCCGTAGGCGCCGGGTCGGTCGGTCTGGTTCATCAGCACTCCTTCGCACACGGTGGCGAGCTCTCTGGCCCGATACCGCCATCGTGTCGTGGCGGCGCGGCGGCGTCATTCGGCCGACCGAGCATTCGCGCGTCGGCGGGCGCCTACAGAAAGCCGCGCTTCAGGGCTTTCGCTTGCCGACGTCGAAGTCGAAGACCGCCCGGGCCGCGTCCTCGGGTGTCATGCCGCGCCAGCGGGCGCGGGTGCACATGTCCTCGGCGACCGGGCGCGCCAGCGCCGTGTCGAGCTTCGGGTCGAGCTCGATCATGTGCGCGACGCAGCGCCCGATCCAGGCGGCGTCATCCAGTGGGTCGGTCATTGCGCTTGCTCCCGAAGGCGGTGCTCGCCTTTCCTGCACGCGAGGAACTGTAGGGGCGGCGAGGCGCGCCGCCGATGTCAAAAGACGCAGCGCGTCAGCCGGCGCGCGCTACCAGCGCGGTGATCGCCTGGCCGAGTTCGGCGGTCGAGGCGCGACCGCCGAGGTCGGGCGTGCGCGGCCCCTCTGCGAGCACGGTCTCGATGGCGCCGACGATCGCGTCGTGCGCGGCGCGGCCGGGGCCCCGGCCTTCGGCCAGGAAGTCCAGCATCAGCGCCGCCGACCAGATCATCGCGATCGGGTTCGCGACGCCTTGGCCGACGATGTCGGGCGCCGAGCCGTGCACCGGCTCGAACAGCGACGGGAAGCTGCGCTGCGGGTTCAGGTTCGCCGACGGCGCCAGGCCGATCGTGCCGGTGCAGGCCGGGC
>JAYSMB010000533.1:0-3467 GCA_043725065.1 Burkholderiales bacterium | reverse complement strand
GTGCCGCAGTTGAGCTGGTTCAGGGCGCCGACCAGCGTCGCGATGTGCAGGTCTTCGGGCTCGAACGCCGTGGCCAGACCGGCGTGCATCTTCGCGAAGTATTCGGGCAAGGTCCAGTTCGCGGCGACGCCGCGCAAGGCCGTCTGCCAGGTCTGCATGTGGGCGTTGACGAGCCCCGGGATGGCGATAAAGCCGTCGGCCTCGATGACCTCGCAGTCGCCGACGTGCAGCGACGGCGCGATCTCGACGATGCGGTCGCCGTCGATCAGGAGGTCGCCATGGGGCAGGTCGCCCGCGGCATCCATCGTGACGATGCTGGCGCCGCGGATCAGCGTTCGGCGTGCGACGGCCATCTCAGCTTTCCAGCCCGTCGCTCAGCTTCACGTTCTCGGACTTCAGCTCGAGCCCGGCGTCGCGCGCCGTCTCGAGCAGCAGGATCGCGAAGTCGACGTTGTCGTGGCCGCGGCCGACCATGCGCGCCACCGACTCGCGCGTGGCTGCGGCGGCCGGCATCGGCACGCCGTAGGTCTTGGCGGTGGCCATGCCGAGGTCCATGTCCTTGAGCAGCAGCCTGGGCGTGAAGGTCACCTGGTCGAACGTGAGGTTGGTGAGCGTCGGCGATTTGTAGCGCGTGTACATCGAGCCGAGCACCGATTCGTTGATGCTTTCAAGAAAAACGTGGCGCCGGATGCCGGCCTTTTCGGCCAGCACCGTGATCTCGCACAGGTTCTGGATGACGACGCCGAACATCGTGTTGTGGGCGATCTTCCAGATCCGCGCCAGCTCGCCTTCGCCCACCCACATCACCTTGCGCGCCATCGATTGCAGATAGGGCTCGGCACGGTCGTAAAGCTTCCTCGGGCCCGACGCGACGATGAGCAGCTTGCCCGCCTTGGCGACCTTGGCGTTGCCCGAAACCGGCGTGCAGAGGTAGGCGACGCCGATCGCTTCGAGGCGCTTGCGAATCTCGGCCGAGCCTTCCTGCGAGATCGACGAGCTGTCGACGACGACCTTGGGCTTGCTCTCGCCGGCGACGAGGCCATCCTCGGCGAACAGTACCTCCTTCAGGTCGTCGGTGGTCGAGACCATCGTGAAGATGAGGTCGCAACTCGCCAGCGCCTGACGGTTCGCGGCGACGTCGGCGCCGTATTCGATCAGCGGGTCGGCCTTGCTGCGCGTGCGGTTCCACACGGTGACGGCACGGCCGCCCTTGAGCAGGCGCTTGACCAACGCCTCGCCCATGCGGCCCAGGCCGATCCATCCCAGGCGATCGCCCATCTGTCCTCCTCGTCGTTGCCGCGCCGCACGGCCTGTGGCGGGTCGCGAGCCTGTCGCGCGGCGCGAGCATAGACCGAAGTGCTCGATCGATCCTCGGCGCCGGAGCGCCGGGACCGTGTTGCTCTACGCCCGCGTAGGCATCCATTTCCTCAACTGCGCGGCGTTCGAACCGCCTCTCGCCTTGGCGAGCGCCAGTTCATGACGGGCAATGGAGCGAAGGTGCACCTCGTCGGGCCCATCCAGGAATCGCAGCGCCCGGCCCCAGCTCCAGAGCCGAGCCAGCGGCGTATCGGGCGTGAGGCCCATGGCGCCGAAGATCTGGATCGCCCGATCGATGACCCGCGTTTGCAACTGTGCCGTGACGAGCTTGATCGCCGACGCATCGACCCGGGCTTCGGCGGTACCTGCGGTGTCCATCTTCCAGGCCGCGCGAAGCACGAGCAGGCGCGCCTGGTCGATTTCCAATCGCGAATGCGCGATCCAGTCCCGCACATTCGCGAAGTCTGCGACGCGATGCCCGAACGTGCGACGCTCCAGGGCCCGCTCGCACATCAGCTCGAGCGCCAGCTCGCACTGGCCGATGCTGCGCATCGCGTGATGAACGCGGCCCGGACCGAGCCGCGCCTGCGCCATCGCGAAGCCGGCACCGGGTTCGCCGAGCAGGTGATCGGCCGGCACGCGCACGTTGCGAAGAACGATCTCGCAGTGTCCTTCGATCGCCTGATGGTCCATCACCGGAATGTTGCGTTCGATCACGAGGCCCGGCGCCTCCCTCGGCACCAGCACGATCGAATGACCATGGTGGGAGTCGCCCTCCGGCGTCGCCGCGCCACCGCCCTGGCCGACGACGAGCACCACGCGGCACAGCGGGTGCGCCGCGCCGGTGACGAACCACTTTCGGCCGTTGAGAACCAGCGCGTCGCCATCGCGGCCGATGCTGGTCCGCAGCTGGGTCGGGTCCGACGAACCGACATCCGGTTCGCTCATCGCAAAGCACGACCGGATCTCGCCGCGCAGCAAGGGATCGAGCCAGCGCTCGCGCTGCGCCGGGGAAGCGAACAGCTGCAGCAACTCGATGTTGCCGCTGTCGGGAGCGCTGCAGTTGAAGACCTCGGCCGCCCACGGTACGCGGCCCATGCACTCGGCCAGCGGCGCGTAGTCGAGGTTGCTCAGACGCGTGCCGGGCTGCTCGTCGCGCAGCGACGGCAGGAACAGATTCCACAGGAGCAGCGCGCGCGCGTTCGCCTTCAGCGGCTCGACGACGTCCAGCGGATAGACGCCTGCGTCGGCGTAGCGATTCCAGTCACTGAGCGAGGGCAGGACGAGGTCCGCCATGAAGCGCTCGAGTTGCGCCTTCAGGGCCAGGGTCCGGGGAGAGGGGGCGAAGTCCATGACTCGCGCCGAGATCGGCGACTACCTTGGCCTGACTCTGGAGTCGGTCAGCCGAGGCCGGTCGGCTCTGGCACGAAACGAGGTGACGGGATTCGTCAAGACGGAGCCTTGCTCCGCGCTCTTTTGCGCGCCGCCATTTCACGCCCCATCTCCTGTCGCTCGCTGGCGAGCAGCCGTATGCGCGCCTCGGGATAGATAAGGGATTCCTCCAGCGTCATGTGATCGCGCGACAGCGCGGCGAAAATCTCGACACCCTCGCGCAGGGTGTCGAGGTTGTACCAGGCCTGCCCGCACGCCACGGCGTCCACCTGGGGCGCGAGCTCAAGCCAGTCCTCCTCGAGCCAGGCGTGGTCCTGCTGCAGCCGTAGCACCGCCTGAACGATGTCGGCGTTGCCGCTGGCCAGCAGCTTCGGGAAGACGTGTCGCTCCTCGTCTTGGTGATGCTGGCGCGCCGTGGCCGAGAAAAAGCCGGCGATCTCGCCCGCCATCGCTCGCGCTTCCGGGTCGGGGCCGAAATTCGCCAGGCGCGACACGAGCGCCGCGAGCTTGCCCAGCGTGTACACGGTCTGGATGTGGCAGGCGTCGAGCACGTCGAAGCCGTCACGGAAAGCCGGCGGCAGGGCATCGTCGAGCGGGTCGTCAGTCGAAGTCATGGCGGGCTCCTCGAAAAGCCTCGCAACCATCGAGGCCGAGGCGGCGAAGCCAAGGCGGCCTCAAGCGAAGCGTACTTGTCGCGGGCTGAGCGACCTTGACCTGGAACAATGGCCGAGCAATACGCAAACGACTTGCGCAGGGTC
>JAYSMB010000532.1:0-2430 GCA_043725065.1 Burkholderiales bacterium | reverse complement strand
GAACTTGCCGTCGCGGTCGGTGAAGTAGGTGAACATGAAGAAGGCCAGCCAGTCCGGCGTCTTCTCGTTGAAGGCGCCGAGGATGCGCGGGTTGTCGGCATCTCCTGACGTGCGCTCGAGCAGTGCGCCCGCTTCTTCACGGCCGTCCCGGCCGAAGAACTTCTGCAGCAGGTAGACCATCGCCCAGAGGTGCCGGCCTTCCTCGACGTTGATCTGGAACAGGTTGCGCAGGTCGTACAGGCTCGGCGCGGTGAGGCCGAGGTGGCGCTGCTGCTCGACCGACGCCGGCTCGGTGTCGCCCTGCGTGACGATGATTCGGCGCAGGTTGGCGCGGTGCTCGCCGGGCACGTCCTGCCAGGCTTTCTCGCCTTTGTGATCGCCGAAGTGGATCTGCCGTTCCGCGTCGCCGGGGTTGAGGAAGATGCCCCAGCGGTAGTCGCGCATCTTCACGTGGTCGAAGTGGGCCCAGCCCTGCGGCTCGACGCTGGTCGCGGTGCGCAAATACACCTCGTGCTTGGTCGAGTTTTCGGGGCCGACGTCGTCCCACCAGTTGATGAAGTTCGGCTGCCACTGCTCCAGCGCGCGCTGCAGCGTGCGGTCGTCGGCGAGGTTGACGTTGTTGGGGATCTTCTGGCTGTAGTCGATGGACATGATGTTCCTTGAGAGCACCCTCACCCCGGCCCTCTCCCGCTCGCGGGAGAGGGAGGAATTTAGACACGTGTGAAGTCGAAGCCGGCCTTCTCGCCGGTGCCGTAGACCTTGAGCGCACCTTTGGGACCGACGGCGTTGGGACGCTGGAAGATCCAGTTCTGCCAGGCCGTGAGCCGCCCGAAGATGCGCGTGGCCATGTTCTCCCTGCTCGCGAAGCGCAGGTTGGCTTCGAGGCCGGTCAGCGCGTCGGGCGACATCGCAGCGCGCTCTTCAAGCGCGATCCGGATCTCGTCGTCCCAGTCGATGTCGTCGGGCGCGGCTGTGATCAGGCCGAGTTGCAGCGCGGCGTCGGCGTCGAGCGAGGTGCCGATCGCAGCACGGGCGGCGGCCAGCGGCGCGGCCTCTTCGTAGAAGCGGCGCGCCAGACGCGCCTGGTCGTTGACCATCGGCAAGACGCCGAAGTTCATCGCGTCGAGCACCAGCTTCGGCGCGCGCGCCGCGTCGTCGGGCAGTGCGAGCATGTAGGCGCGATCGGCAGCGAAAGCGAGTTCTGCCAGCAGGCCGGCGAAGCACGAACCCGGCTCGATCAGGGTGAACAGGGTTCGCGACGACACGTCGAGCCGCGCGAAGGTGCGGCGCAGCATGCCGATCGTCTCGCGCACGAACCAATCGTCCTGGTTCGCCAGCATCAGCGCGTCGGCGGCGAGCACGGCCGCAGCGTCGCCTTGGGTCTTCAGGATCCAGGTGCCGATCTCGAGCTCGTTGGTGCGCAGGTTGAGGATCGCGTCGTCGAGCTGGCGCACCATCGCCAGCGGCCACCACGACGCTCCCGCGGCGGCGATGGCCGCGAGGTCGGCGGGCTGCGCGCCGATCGGAGCCTTCACGGTGATCGTCGCGGTGCGCCTGCTGCGATCGATGGCGACAGCGACGTGCGAATAGCGGATCGCGTCGGCGGTGTCTTCGCGTTCGAGGCGCGGCAAGGCAACGCCCTTCGCTTCGGCCGGTCGCGTGCTGCCTTCGCCGAGCCTGGCCGCGCGCTCGTGCACGGCGGACGCGAACTGCGCCGGCTTGGCCACCGCATCGACCAGCCGCCACTCGACGGCGCGCTGCCCGCGCACGCCTTCGACCGAGGTGCAGAAAATGTCGGCCAGGTCGTGGCGGACCTTGCGCTTGTCGGTCACGCGCGTCAGGCCTCCGGTGCCGGGCAATACGCCGAGCAAGGGCACCTCGGGCAGCGACACCGACGACGAGCGATCATCGACCAGCACGATCTCGTCGCAGGCCAGGGCCAGCTCGTAGCCGCCGCCCGCACAAGCGCCGTTCACGGCGGCGACGAACTTGATGCCCGAATGCGCGGACGTGTCTTCGATGCCGTTCCTCGTCTCGTTGGTGAACTTGCAGAAGTTCACTTTCCAGGCGTGGCTGGAGACGCCGAGCATGAAAATGTTGGCGCCCGAGCAGAACACCCGGTCCTTGCCACTGGTGACGATCGCCGAACGCACCCGCGGATGCTCGAAGCGGAGGCGATTCAGCGCGTCGGCCAGCTCGATGTCGACGCCGAGGTCGTAGCTGTTGAGCTTGAGCTTGTAGCCGGGGCGGATGCCGGCGTCTTCGGCGATGTCGAGGTGCAGCGTCGCGAGCGTGCCTTCGACGGCAAGCTTCCAGTGGCGGTACTGCGCGGGGTCGGTGCGGTAGTCGACGCGCAACGGCGGGGTCGTGTCCATCGGGGCTGCCTCTTGAATTGCATGCATCATAGTGCCTGATTCTTCGGGACGTCAA
>JAYSMB010000531.1:0-10821 GCA_043725065.1 Burkholderiales bacterium | reverse complement strand
CGTGGATTGAAACGGTAGAAGCGCTCCGGGCCTGCTCGGCGCCCGTGTCGCTCGCTGCTCACGGAGGAGTCGGCTAAGGCTTGCCAACGGCACACGTCCGGTCCGCCGGCTGCTCGACCCGATCAACCAGCGACCGCCCCGGCTTCGGCAAATGGCCTGACAGTCGGATCGACTTCTGCAACTCGAACAAGCCCGGTCGCTTCGGCTCCGGAGTCAGGACCAACTCGATCGTGCCATCGCGCAGGTCGATCGTTCCGCTGCCGGTGGTCCGCGTGTTGGCGCTGTCGATCACGAGGCCGCGGACGTGGGCGCGGCCCTGGCTCACGTCGGCGACCACCGCGGCGCAGGGCAAGGGCAGCGCTTCCGTGCCGCTGAGCAGGGTGCGCATCACCTTGCCGCCTTCGAGACCGATCATGGCATCGAGCATGCTCGGAATCGTTCCTGCCGCGAGGCTCGCCGAGAGGGTCCCGGTCACGCTGGCACGCAGCGCGTCGGGGTTGTCGCCGGTTGCTTTCAAGGCGAGCCGGCTGTGCACGGTGCCGGTGATTCGATGCTTCTCGTTCTGACCCGCGAACAAGGTCTCGACGTGGACGCCCCGGGTCTCGATGGCCGCTTCGGCAAGCGCCGGATGCTGGCGCAGATCGAGCGCCAGCGTCCCGGTCGAATGGCCGCCGGCCCAGCCGACGTCGAGGTTCGAGACGGCCAGCGTACCGGCCGCGAGATCCGCTTTCAGCTTCAGGCTTTGCAGCGCCGGCACCGCCGCGACGTGAAAGCGGCGCGCGTCAAAGCTCACCTCGGCATCGAGATCGCGCGCGCTGGCGAAGGCATCGCGGTCGCTGGCGTGGGCATGCTTCGCGGCGATGCCGCTGGCAGCGGTGCCGGCCACTGGCACGCCGCGCCCGGCGAGCCACAGCAAATCGGCAAGGTCGGTCGAGTGGCTGTGGACGTCGCCGCTGACGGACCGACGCTCGCCCTTGCGTGACCATGCGAGATTGCCGGCGAGATCGGTGGCGCCGATGCGAGCCTGCGCGCTGCTCAGCGCGTAGCGCCCGGCACCGCTTCGCAGATGACCTTCGGCGCGAAACGCTCGCGGCTCGGCATAGCGGTCGCCGACGAATGGATGAAGCGCCGCGAGCGACTTGCCGTTCAGTCTGACCTGCGCGTCGATCCGCGTCGCGCGAAAGATGTCGGCGGCGCGGCCGTCGACCTCGAGCCGCGCGCCATCGATCCCAGCCTGGCCGCGCACCGGGAACCACCGATCGGATTCGAGGAAAGTCAGCACCGCGCCGGTCGCGACACTGCCCTTGAACGCCAGCCCTCGAAACGCGCCGTCGAAATCGACGCGGTTGACCAGCATCTCGGCCGGCACTGCGGCCGAGACCTCGGGGGTCACATCGCTCGCGCTCGTCCGCAGATGCAGGTCGATGCCCGCGTGGTCGAAGCGAAGCGTGGCGCGATGCGGTTCCAGCGCGTAGAACCAGTAGTGGCCCGGGCCGCGGTCTTCGGGATCATGGAGGCGCCAGTTGCGCAGGCCATCGGCCTGGAGCGCGAGGTTGACCTCGCCGTCGCGAAGAATCATGTGCGAGACGACCCAGCGGTCGTCGAAGCGGCGCCAGGCGAACCGGAACACCGCCTCCGCGAGCGCCGCGAACGGCCGGCTCGTGTCGGCCCAGGGCGCATTGGCGATCCGCACGCCGCGCATGACCACGACGGGTGCGAGAGAAGCGGTGAGGCCGACGCGGACCGAATCGAAATGCACCTCGCGGCCGGAGGTCTTGCTCAGCTGCGCGCCAAGCAGCGGGGCGAGCCACCAAGGCTGAGAAGCGAGCGCGACGATCACCAGCACCACCGCGACGATGGCGATCCGTGCGCCCGCGAGCACGAATCGCGATCGTGTCCGAACGTGGAAACGCCGATTGCTGCCCAGCCCCGAAAAACCGCCGGAAATTCGATCCATGAAAAGGCCTCCAGCAAACAGCCCGCCCGAGCCCACCCGCCAGTGGGACGACGACGCCGAACCTTAGCGTCATCCGCCGGTCGCGCCACGCGACGAAAGCGTTGCCGAGTCGCTGGGCGAATCGGTCTCCGACGTCGTCACGGGCCCACTCGACGACGCCACCGGCAAGCCCATGCCAATCCCGCGACCTTGGCCAGCCTCGCCGCCTCAGCCAGAATCGAAGCCGTGAGCCTGGACCGAAACGTCACCGAACCCGAGCCCTCGCGCACCGAGATCGACTCGCTCGCCGGACCGACGCTACTCGAGTTCGGCAGCTCGTGGTGCGGCCACTGCCGCGCCGCACGACCGCTGATCGCAGCGGCATTCGCCACGCATCCGGGCGTTCGCCACGTCAAGGTCGAAGACGGCAGCGGGCGTCGCCTCGGTCGCACCTTCGGCGTCAAGCTGTGGCCGACGCTGGTCTTCCTGAACGATGGCCACGAGGTCACCCGGGTCGTTCGCCCGAAGGACCTTGCGCCGATCGAGGCGGGATTCGCGCGCATAGCCGCCGCCGCCTGAGCCCGAGCATGGGGCGACGTCCGCACGGCGGCTATGCTTGAAAATGCCCACGAGCCTCACCCCATGAAGATCGCGACCTTCAACGTCAACGGCATCGGCAGCCGCCTGCCCCGCCTGCTCGAATGGCTGGAAGAAGCGCGCCCCGACATCGCCTGCCTTCAGGAGATCAAGACCTCGGACGAGACTTTTCCGAAGCAGGCGATCGAAGCGGCGGGCTACCAGGCGATCTGGCATGGGCAAAAAGGCTTCAATGGCGTGGCCGTTCTGGCGCGCGCGGGCAGCGATCTGAGCGAGCGCCGGCGTGGCCTGCCCCGCGACCCGGACGACACGCACAGCCGCTATCTCGAGGCGTCCGCGCACGGCCTCATCGTGGCCTCGATCTACCTGCCGAACGGCAATCCGCAACCGGGACCGAAGTTCGACTACAAGCTGGCCTGGTTCGAGCGGCTGATCGAGCACGCGGCGACGCTCATCGACAGCGCCGAGCCGGTGCTGCTGATCGGCGACTACAACGTCGTCGCGACCGATGGCGTCGCCGATATCTACTCGCCGGCATCGTGGAAGAACGATGCGCTGCTGCAACCGGAGACGCGAGACGCCTACCGCCGTCTGCTCGCCCAGGGATGGACGGACGCGATCCATCATCTCCATCCCGACAAGGCCATCTACACCTTCTGGGACTTCTTTCGCAACCGCTTCGCCCGCGACGCCGGCTTGCGCATCGACCACCTGCTGCTCAATGCGCCCGCGGCGAAACGGCTCCAGCAGGCCGGCGTCGACAAGGCCGCGCGCGCGAAAGAAAAGCCGAGCGACCACGCGCCCACGTGGCTGGTTCTCGGCTAGGGTTTATTGACCCGTCTTCTCGGGAGCCGGCGCCGGCGCCTTGTCGAAGCGTTCGTCCCGCCGCTCGCCGAAGTTGCGCATTTTCCGCGCCTGGCGATGCGTGAAGTTGCGAGTCGATTCGGCGACACGGTGCGTCTTCTCCCGAGTGGTCTCGGCCACCCGATGCGTTTTCTCGCGTGCGGTCGTGTGACTTTCCATCGACCGATCGGCATTCATCGGTTCACCGTATTTGGCGATCGCTTCTTCGCGGTTGCGCTCGCGACGCTCCTGGTCGCTCTGGCCATAGGGCTGAGCGGTGGCGGCCGCGCAAGCGGCAATGGCAGTGGCAGCGAAAACGAACTTGGCAATGCTTTTCATGGCTTTCTCCATCGAAGAATTCGACGCCGAAGTCTCGCCCGCGGCGTAGCCCTTGCCCATGGATGGAGCCCGCGCGTGCGACCCCGACACGAACGCGTCGACGCGTCGGACGCCACCTACTGCCTACCCCGCTTGCTAGGCCTGCCACACGCCATAACCCGCTTCGCGCAGGCCGATCGCCAACTCGACCTCCATCTCGCACGCGGCCGCATACGGCATCGGGTTGTAGACCTCGTAGAGCTGCGGCAGCAGGCGCAGGCCGAACTCGCGAACGTAGCGGTTGGCCTGGACGGCGGCCTTGTGCCGGTCGAAGCGAAGGTCCGGGTCGAGCCCGGTCATGCCGACGTAGACGAGAGGCTTGCCGAGTTGATGGTCAGGGTTGGCCCTGCGGAACCGGGGCTCGTTCCAGACCCGATCGTCGAGCTCGACGACGTACACGCTGTAGTGCTGGACAGGACGGCGCGGCGCCATGGCGCATTCTGGCCCGGCGTCCGCCACACCGGGCGGCGATGGCTCGGCTGGAACGTGGTGGAATCGATCACTTTGAAAATCCGCGACAAGGAGACGACATGACGACCTCGTACGACGCAATCGTGATCGGCAGCGGCCAGTCCGGACCTTTTCTCGCGGTTCGGCTGGCCCAGGCCGGGATGAAGACGGCGCTGATCGAGCGCGAGCACCTCGGCGGTACGTGCGTCAACGACGGCTGCACCCCGACCAAGACGCTGGTGGCCAGCGCCCGCGCCGCGCATGTGGCACGGCGTGCCGCCGACTACGGTGTCAACATCGGCGGACCGGTGAGCGTCGACATGAAGGCGGTGAAGGCGCGCAAGGATCGCGTCGTCGGGCAGTCGATCGAAGGCCTGACCCAGTGGATCGCCGGCACCGCGAACCTGACGCTGATCCGGGGCCACGCGCGCTTCAGCGGCCCGACCACGGTCGAAGTGAACGGAGAGACGCTCGAGGCATCGAAGATCTTTCTCAACGTGGGCGGCCGCGCCGTTCTGCCGACCTGGCACGGCATCGCCGACGTGCCGGTGCTGACCAACACCTCGATGATGGCCGTCGACACGCTGCCCGAGCACCTGATCGTGGCCGGCGGCAGCTACATCGGCCTCGAGTTCGCGCAGATGTACCGGCGCTTCGGCGCTCGCGTGACCGTCGTCGAGTACGGCGACCGGCTGATCGCCCGCGAAGACCCGGAGGTCTCGCGCGAGGTGCGGGCGATCCTCGAGCGCGAAGGCGTGAACTTTCATTTCTCGGTGCAGAGTGCGAAGGTGACGCCGGGCGACGGCGGCCAGGGTGTCCGGATCGCGCTCAACGCCGACGGGCCGGCCCACGAGCTGGTCGGCAGCCATCTCCTGGCCGCCGTCGGCCGGCGCCCGAACACCGACGATCTCGGCCTCGACAAGGCCGGCATCGCCACCGACTCGCGCGGCTTCATCACGGTCGACGACGAGCTGCGCACCAGCGTGCCCGGCGTCTGGGCGATGGGCGACGCGAATGGCCACGGCGCTTTCACGCACACCTCGTACAACGACTTCCAGATCGTCGCGTCCAACCTGCTCGACGCCGGCAAGCGCCGCGTCAGCGATCGCATCACGGCCTATGCGCTTTTCACCGACCCGCCACTCGGCCGCGTCGGCATGAGCGAAGCGGAAGTGCGGGCGCGCGGCAAGCCGGCGCTGGTCGGCGTCTTGCCGATGACGCGGGTCAGTCGCGCCAAGGAGCGCGGCGAGACGCAGGGCTTCATGAAGGTGCTGGTCGACGCCGAGAGCGAGCGCATCCTGGGCGCGGCCTTGCTCTGCATCGAGGGCGACGAGATCGTCCACTCGATCCTCGACGTGATGGCCGCCGACGCGTCGTACAAGGTGATCGAGCGCGCCGTCCACATCCATCCGACGGTGAGCGAGCTGATCCCGACGCTGCTCGGAAACCTGACCCCGCTCGGCCCGACGTGAAGCCGGGTTGCCGGCGATACGGCAAGATGCGGCGATGCCCACGACCCGCGAAGAACTCGACCGAATCACCGCCCTGACCCTGGCTCACTACAGCGAACGGGCCGAAGATTTCTGGCAAGGCACGCGTGATCACGACGTCAGCCAGAACATCGCGGCGCTGCTGCGTCACCTTGCGGGACCCGGACCGTTCGCGATCCTCGACCTCGGCTGCGGCCCCGGCCGCGACCTCCGGACCTTCGCCGGGCTCGGTCACGAGTGCGTCGGCCTCGAGGGTTCCGCGCCGTTCGCGGCGATGGCGCGCGCGCACAGCGGCTGCACGGTGTGGCAGCAGAACCTGCTGGCCATGGACTTGCCGGCGGCGCGCTTCGACGGCGTGTTCGCCAATGCCGTGCTGTTCCATGTGCCGAGCTCGGAACTGCCGCGTGTGCTGGGCGAACTCCACGCGACGCTCAAGGCGGGCGGCGCGTTGTTCAGCTCGAACCCGCGCGGCGAAGGACAGGAAGGCTGGAACGGCGGGCGCTACGGCAGCTATCACGACCTTTCGACGTGGCGTCGCCATCTCGCAGCGGCCGGCTTCGAAGAGCTGGAGCACTACTACCGTCCCGCCGGGCTGCCGCGCGACCGGCAGCCCTGGCTGGCGAGCGTCTGGCGAGGGATCTGAGCAAAGAACGGTCTCGTCGCGACCCGCTGCCGGAGGCGCCGACGGTCGCGATAACATCCTTGCCCCAACTACAACGGAGACTGCTGCGATGGCCTCAATTCGTCGTACTCTGGTCGCGGGCGGTGCGCTGCTCGCGTGTGCGCTCGGTGCCCAAGGCGCGGGCTTCACCTTGAGCAGTCCGACGATCAAGCCGGGCAGCATGCTGACCGATACCCAGGTGTTCAACGGCTTCGGTTGCAGCGGCAAGAACATTTCGCCGGCGCTGTCGTGGAGCGGTGCGCCCGCCGGAACGAAGAGCTACGCGCTGACCGTCTACGACCCTGACGCGCCGACCGGATCGGGCTGGTGGCACTGGGTCGTCTACAACCTTCCGGCCAGCGCCGCGCAGTTGCAGGAAGGCGCCGGCACGGCCGACGGCAAAGGCCTGCCCGCGGGCAGCTCGCAAGGTCGCACCGACTTCGGCGCACCGGGCTTCGGCGGCGCCTGCCCGCCCGTCGGCAAGGCGCACCGCTATGTGTTCACCGTCTATGCGCTGAAGACCGACAAGCTCGACATTCCCGCCGACGCCAGCGCGGCGCTGGTCGGCTTCATGATCACCGGCAACAAGATCGGCGAAGCGAAGTTCACGGCGATGTACGGGCGCAAGAAGTAGCCAACGGCGCGCGTCGCTCACTTCGCCGCGCTTGGCTCGCAGCGACTTGAAGTGCGGATCGGCCGCAAGGGAAAACGGGCTCGCACTCACCAGGGCCGCGGATTCGAACGCTTCAGCTCGTCGCCGAATACCCGCTCTTCGCGCTGTCGACCGCGTCGCCCCCCGCGCCTGCGGCCGACTTGCCCGCGCCGCCCTGATCCTCGGGAATCTTCAGGCCGACGTAGGTGCCGGCGCTGATGCCGAGCAGGGTCAGCAGCGAGGCGTCGAATTCGGGCATGGTCAGGCGCGTGGCGACGTGGATAAGGAACATGAGACCGAGTGCGATCGTCATGACCAGCATCTGGAAGCGCTGGATGGTGATGCCGTTGGCGTCGCTCAGGAGATCGCGGAAGAACACGCCGCTCTCGCCGGTTGCGGGAGTGCGGCCCGCCGAGATGCCGACCGAGGCCATGGTGGTGGCGCTCGAAATGCCGAGCAGCGCCAGCGCCTGGCCGCTCAGCGTCGGCATCTCGCCAGTGACCAGCCACAGGAACACGAAGGCCGCGAAGATGATCGCGAACCACCACGCCATCTGCGTCTTGGCGAGGCTGAAGGTACGGGTCTGCAGCGACCGGTCCCTGGCGCCGGCGTCGCGCAGCAGGGCCGAGTGTCGCGCGAGGTAGATCAACAGGCCCCACACGAGCAGGACCACGGCGACCGCCGTCGGCGACCACCACTCGAAGATGTAGAAGTTGAAGGTGCTGCCGGGCTTGGCCAGCTGCTGCACCGACTTGTCGTCCTTGAGCCAGAGGATGTCGTAGCCGAGCTCGCGCGACTTCTTCGCGGTCTCGAGCGGATTGCCGAGGATCGCGTCCCAGACGGCACGATCGACGTCGGTCGAGATCTTCGACGCGCCTTCGTGATGCAGCCGGAACGACGCCGCAGGCTTGTCGCCGTCGGTGCAGCCGACCGCGCGCAGTCCGGTGTCCATGTCCGTCACGAACAAGGCCAGCTTGGTCACGTCGCCGATCTGCTCGCAGGTCGTGCCGGCGGCGCGCGGGAACGCATAGCTCTTGTTGATGTGCGTCTGCGCCGGCGGCAATCGGTCCGCGTAGTAGTTGGAAGCGAACAGGACGGCAATGACGATCGCGACGTAGAGAACCGTGGCGTAAGCGGCCTTGTGACCGTGCGAGAGTTCATTCATTGGTGCTGCTCCCGCACTGCGCTCAGGGGGTGACGAACAGATCGCGTTCGGCCTTGCGCCGCCTCACGAGCCCTTCCATCTTCACGCCGCCCGCCATCACCCACCGGCTGAACTGGTCGGCCGCGGCGGCGCGATCGCCTTCGTTGAGCTCGCGCAGCAAGGTCGAGGACTTCAGGCTGCCGTTGCCGAGGTTGAAAGCGAAGCTGACCAGGGCCGCGAACTCGTTGTCGCTCAGCGTGACCTTCACCAGGGGCTGCACGTCGCGGCCCACGTCCATCAGGTCGGCGGCCAGCAGGCTCTCGGCCTGGGCCTTGGTGATGCCGCCCGGATAGAGCGCGAAGGCGGCGGCGCGGTCGGCCAGGCCGCGCAGGAAGCGGCCGTTCTGCCGGATCGCGTGGCCCCAACCGATGGTCCAGATCTGGACCGGATCGAGGTACGGATCGATGTTGACCGTCGCAGGGTCGCCGTCGGGGATGCCCTCGAACGACTTGACCAGGTCGATGCCCGCCTGACAGACGTCACGCTGCGCCATGCCCTACCTCCCTACCTGATCTTGTTGCCACCGAGTTTCAGCGAAAGCGTCGCGGCCGGCACCTGTGAACCCTCACAGTGTGCCGTGACCGATACAGCTCAAGACGGATTGCGAAAGCAAAACCGGACATGCGCGCCGCCGGCGCCGGCGCTATTCCCTCGGTCTCATTCTTGGCAGCGACAGCGCTCTTGAAGATCATCATCCCGCGTCACCCGAACACCAACGTGTTCCGCCTCACTCAGCTGGTCGCTTAGGGCTCGGCGCGAGCGCCGCGTCTTCGCGGCATCGGGCCCGCAGCGCCGCCCAGCCTTCGGCGCCGAGTCGCCGCATCGTCGCGACATTCGCCTCGAAGATCGCCTCGGCCTCCGGGAAGGCCGCCACCGCCCGATCGATGCTCTCTTCGCGCAACAGATGCAGCGTCGGATACGGCGACCGGTTGGTGCCGTTCGCCAGGTCGTCCGCCGCGCTGTCCGCAAACCGGTATTGCGGATGAAAACTCGCCACCTGGATCACGCCTTCGAGGTCCAGATCGGCGACGGCGGCCTCGGCGAGGCCGAGAAAATCGTTGTAGTCGGCGAAGTCCGTCAACACGTGTGGATGGATGAGCAGCGTCGTCTCGACGCGGTCCGGCGAGGTCTCGGCCAGTCGGTTCAATTCGTCGATCAACGCGGCCAGCAAGGCCTCGGAGTCGCGGGCCTCGCTCACCACGTAGCGCACCTGGCCCTTGACCTGCGGCGCCTTGGCGAACGGGCAAAGGTTCAAGCCGATGACGGCACGATCGACCCAGGCGCGGGTTTCCTCGATCACGCGATCGCTCATCGTCGCGCCGGCACCAGGCGCCACGCCAGCAACGCGCCGGCGACCGCCAGAGCGCCGAACCATACCCAGGCCGCGAGCGCCTCGAAGTGAAAGAGCTTCAGGTGCATCAGCGATGCGAGCAGCACGAGCAAGGTGAAGGCCAGCATGCTGACCCGCACGATGCGGCGCGACTCGGCTTGGGCCTCGCGCGCGAGCAGGAGCGCGCTCACGCCGTAGGCGAAGAACGGGCCGGCGTAGATGTTCGCGAGCAGTGGCGGCAGCTTCCACGGCCAGACGCGCACCATCTCTTCGGGCACGACGAGCAGTGCCGCCGCGAGCAGCAGGCAGGGCACGGCGACCGGGACGAGTGCCGGGTCGGCCCGGCGCGTCCGTGCCGTGGCGGCGGCACCGCCGGAACGAAAGTAGAGCCACGCTCCCCACAGCGGAAAGACGGCGTAGGCGCCCATCCAGAACCACACCCGCGGCTTGGCGAAATCGAAATCGCCCAAGTGCGGCATCGAGACGAAGAACAGCGCGCCGGTCCACAGCGCGGCCAGCGCGATCGGGATGCGTACCGCCGCCATGCGCGTCGCGAACAGGCTCAGGATCATCGCCAGCAGGCCGGCCAGGTAGATCGCGGCGATGAAGCGCGCGTGCAGCGGCGGCACCGGCCAGGGCAGCGCACGCGTCACCTCGGCCGGCACGAAAAAGCCCCACGCGCCGACCCAGAGCGCGAACAAGCCGACGAGAACGAAGTAGGCCCGGTACGCGCGGCTCACCATCGCTGCTTTCCCGCCGAGCCGCTGTCGCGGCTCAGTGTTCCTGTCGCACCGAGTGGATGTCGATCACCACCTGTTCGCTGTTGTCGACGAACTTCAGCTTGTAGAGCAGCCGCCAGGTCGTGCCGGTACCCATCGACGGCTCGTCGATGTAGCTCTTCCAGCCCGCCACGTCGGGCTCGACGTGCGAAAAGTGGCCGTGGATCTGCGGCGTCCAGCCGTTGCCCAGGCCCTGCTTGCCGCTCCAGACGTAGGACTCGACCTTGGCCATGTTGCGCAGCAGGTTGGCCAGATCGTCGTGATACGGGCAATTGCCCCGCGCCGCGTTGGCGGCGTTCTCGATCTTCACGCTCTTCGGGTGCGCACCGAGCTTGCGCGGCTCGGCCGAGAGCACGACACGCGTCTCCTCGCCCGTTGACGACAGAAGCTTGAGCGTGGCCTTGACGGTCTGGTTGTCCTTGAACTTCGCTTCGAGCTCGTGCTTGCCGAGCTATTCGATCGTCGAGGTGAACTTGGCGTTGTCGAACAGGCCGAACAGGT
>JAYSMB010000530.1:0-2348 GCA_043725065.1 Burkholderiales bacterium | reverse complement strand
CCCGACCTGATGCACGAAGGCCAGAAGATCATCGCCGTCTCGTACCGCTCGCTCGAGGTTTACCTCGCCGTCGCGGCCGTCTATCTGGTGCTGACCGGCTCGACCGCCTGGCTGTTGCGCCGCATCGAGTACCGGCTGAGCGCGAGCCGGCGGCTGGTGTGATGTCGTGTGTTCACATTGCGGCGTCGGCCTCACGGCAGGCTGTCGAGGGCGCTCTTCATCGAGGGAGATTCGTCGTTGCCCTCAGTGCCCGCTTCGAAAAGCACGGACGCGAGGGCCCGTTCGCGTGAGCCGACGAGTGCGATGAAGTCCGGCGCGCCATTCATCGTCCGGAAGGTGTCGAACCCGGTCTCCAGAAACCATTGCAGCTCGGCCAGTCCCGCAGCCCGGGCGGGCCCGCGCATCAAACGCAGGCTGTTGCGCAGGAATGGCTTGCGGGTCAACTCGTCGAGGCCCGTCGCGACGCCGAGCGTCAACACGATCTGGCGTTCCCGTTCCGATGCGCGGCCGACCCCTTGCCATGCCCGGATGTAGTCGGTGCCGGTGATCGGCTCGCGCTCGAGTTGCGCGCCCATGGCCGTGTCGAGAGTTTCGGACGACGCGTGCAGCTCGGCCAGGGTCGACACGGTCGCCACGATCTGGTTCGGGAACAGCCGGGCCATGGCCGGAACCATGCGAGCGAATTGCGCGTCGCGACGCGTGAAATCGTTCGGGCCGTAGAGCTCCTCGAGAAAGAAGCGCGAAACGGCGCCGTAGCGCGCGCTCGCCAGCAAGTCAGCGTAGGTGTGGGAGAAGCGGCGTTGCTGGAACGCCTTCAGGGCGACCACCCTGGCGTTCAATTCCGGGTCGACCGAACGACGCTCACGCTCGGCTTCGACGACCTTCAGATGGCCGAGGATCGCGGCGGCCGAGGCGGACATGAGGAGGTGCTCATCGGCACCGATGCTGCGCCGGTTCGCCTCGCACGGCAACAAACGAAACACGCAGGGCGCCCTGGCGGACGTCTGCGAGAAGGATCTCGCGACGCCGGCTGCGGCGGCGCAACGTCAGGCCAGGAAAGGGCAGGCGGCCAACCCGCGCTGAGCGCTTCAGCGGATGCTCACAGTCTCCCTTTTCCAGCCCGAGTCCTGCCAGCGCTGGAACGGGCCGAGCGCCGAAGGATCGCCGGACTGGCGCTCGGTGTTCAGCGTCGCGAGAGCCACGACCTCGAAGCTGCGCTTCAGGCCGTGTTCGCAGCGCGCCTCGCGCGCCACCAGCACCTGCTTGCCGCCCGGCACCCAGCCGGCGAACTCCGCGTAGCCGAGGCCGGGCGCGATGGCCGAGGGCGGCAGTACCTGAACGACCCAGCCGCCGGCCTGCTTGCGAAAGAGCCAGAGCTCACGCCAGGCGTCCATCGGCTGGACCGCGAGCGCGAGGGCGTTGCCTTCACGATTGAGCGCGGCCGATCCGGCCCAGACGATGCCGAAGGTGCAACGCCTGACCAGCGGTGCGCGCGCGTCGTGCTTCGCGTCGACGAGCGAGACGCAGGTCTGACCGGCCTCGCCCGGAGCGGTGACGACGCTCACGTCGCGAGCCGTCTTCGCAACCGCCGACAGCGCCGCCCAGCGCGAGGCACCAACCCGGATCGCCGCATCGTTGTACGCCGCGAGATCTTCGTCGGCCAGCTCGGCGCGCTCGACCGCCGCCAGCTCGACGAGGGCACGCTGGGCTGCCGCCTCGGCCGCGGGCTCGCCGCGACGCGCATGCTGGTACGCGAGCCCACTCCAGACGCTCGCGCGCCGCATCGCCACGCGGTTCTTCATCGTCTTCGGCAGCAGCGCGGAATCGACGCGGTCGAGCACCTCGGCGCGCCATTCGTCGATGCGCTGCCGCTCGCTGACCGGCGTCTGCGGTGCTATGCATTCCGGCCGCGTCAGGCCGAGCGCGGCATGGGCCCGCTGCTTCGCGTCGGAGGGCATCGCGAGGACACGGCGAAACGCTTCGCCGTCGTAGCAGATGCGCATCGCGCCCTCGCGCTCGTAGCTCTTGAAGGCGACGCCGTAGCGCGCCGCGACTTCGAGATGCGCGGAAAGCGCGGTCTCGGCGCGGCTCGGCGCGGCGCCTGAAGGCGTTCCCGCGACCTTGCCCGAGGATGCACGCTGAGCCAGACGATCGGCCATCGTGCCGATCGCGTCGAATGCCTCGGCCCCTGCTTCGCCGCGCAGCGCCTCGGGCGTCGCGGCCTTGAGGTACGCGGCGGCGAAACCGATGCCTAGTCTGAAGTTCCGCCGCGCGGCAGACGAGTTTGCTTTGTGATTCAAGCACTTGGCTTGGAATCCGGGTTCCGTTGTCTGTCTACAGTTTGAGTG
>JAYSMB010000529.1:0-1718 GCA_043725065.1 Burkholderiales bacterium | reverse complement strand
CGGTGTCGCAGGCGGTCGCGCATGTCGCGCGGGAGTCGGGCGACATCCATGTCATCGTCACCGCCAATCCCGAGGAAGTCTTCGCCGCGGAGCGCGTCGTCTTGCCCGGCCAGGGCGCGTTGCCCGACTGCATGCGCGAGTTGCGCGACTCGGGCCTCGAAGAAGCCGTGCTCGACGCCGCCGCCAACAAGCCACTGATGGGCGTGTGCATCGGTATGCAGATGCTGCTCGACCGGAGCGAGGAAGGCCCGGGCGACGCCGGCACACCGGGCCTAGGCCTGATCGGCGGAGAGGTCGTGCGCTTTCGCCTCGATGGCCAAAACCAGCCCGACGGCAGCCGCTTCAAGGTGCCGCAGATGGGCTGGAACGAGGTGATCCAGGCCCGGCCGCACCCGATCTGGCACGGCGTTCCCGACGCCAGCCACTTCTACTTCGTGCACAGTTTCAAGGCCCGCCCGTCCGACCCGCGCCACAGTGTGGGCGAAACCGACTACGGCGGCCGCTTTACCTCGGCGCTGGCGCGCGATAATATTTTCGCGACGCAGTTTCATCCAGAAAAAAGCGCCGCACTCGGGTTGGCCCTGTACCGCAACTTCCTGCACTGGAACCCTTGACGCCGCAACCGGACCGCACACGGTACTTACCGCCGCAGCGTTCCCCTTCCGTCTCGTTCACCCCCGTTTGATGCGGCCATGCTGCTGATTCCTGCGATCGACCTGAAAGACGGACGTTGCGTTCGCCTGAAGCAGGGCGACATGAACGAATCGACGGTCTTCAGCGAGAACCCGGCGGCGATGGCGCGGCGCTGGATCGACGCCGGGGCCCGGCGGCTCCATCTGGTCGACCTGAACGGCGCGTTCGCCGGCAAGCCGGTCAACGAGAGCGCCGTGAGGGCGATCCTCGCCGAAGTGGGCGACGAGATCCCGGTGCAGCTCGGCGGCGGCATCCGCGACCTCGACACGATCGAGCGCTATCTCGACGACGGCCTCAGCTACATCATCATCGGCACGGCCGCGGTGAAGAACCCCGGCTTCATGCGCGACGCCTGCAGCGCGTTCGGCGGCCACATCATCGTCGGCCTCGACGCGAAAGACGGCAAGGTCGCGACCGACGGCTGGAGCAAGCTCACCGGCCATGAAGTCGCCGATCTGGCGAAGAAGTTCGAGGACTACGGCGTCGAGGGAATCATCTACACCGACATCGGCCGCGACGGCATGCTCACCGGCGTCAACATCGAGGCGACGGTGAAGCTCGCGCAGCAGCTGACGATGCCGGTGTTCGCCTCGGGCGGCCTGTCGTCGATCCAGGACATCGAGCGCCTTTGTGCGGTGCGAGAGATGGGTATCGAGGGCGTGATCTGCGGCCGCGCGATCTACAGCGGCGACCTCGATTTCGCCGTGGCGCAGGCGCGCGCCGACGAACTGGCCGGTACCTGATCGCCCTTGTCATCCTGAACAAAGCGAAGGATCTCATCAGCGGCCGAGATCCTTCGCGCCGCTCAGGATGACAGTCGGCCAAGGCACACTCCGTTCATGCTCGCCAAGCGAATCATTCCCTGCCTCGACGTGACCGGCGGCCGCGTCGTCAAGGGCGTCAACTTCGTCGAACTGCGCGACGCCGGCGACCCGGTCGAGATCGCGGCGCGCTACAACGACCAGGGCGCCGACGAACTGACCTTCCTCGACATCACCGCCACCAGCGACGGCCGCGACCTGATC
>JAYSMB010000528.1:0-1621 GCA_043725065.1 Burkholderiales bacterium | reverse complement strand
CGCGAAGGCGCGCGCGTGATCGCAACCGACATCAACGAAGATCTGCTCGAGGATCTGCGCAAAGCCACCGGTTGCGCGACCCGCCGCCTCGACGTGACCGACGCCAGCGCGGTGCTCGCCGCCTCGATCGAAGCGCTCGCGAAGGGCCGCGTCGACATCCTCTTCAACGGCGCCGGCTATGTGCACGCCGGCACGATCCTCGATTGCGACGAGGTCGCGTTCGACTTCTCGTTCGACCTCAACGTGCGCTCGATGTACCGGCTGATCCGAGCCTTCCTGCCGCCGATGCTCGCGGCCGGCGGCGGCTCGATCATCAACGTCGCCTCGGTGGCCGGCAGCATCAAGGGCGCGCCGAACCGCTTCGTCTACGGCGCGACCAAGGCGGCGGTGATCGGCCTCACGAAATCGATCGCCGCCGACTTCATCACACGCGGCATCCGCTGCAACGCGATCTGCCCGGGCACGGTCGAATCGCCCTCGTTGCGCGAGCGGATCGCGGCGCAGGCCAAGGCGAGCGGGCAGACCGAAGCACAGGTCGACGCCGCTTTCGTCGCGCGCCAGCCGATGGGCCGCGTCGGCAAGACCAGCGAGATCGCCGCACTCGCCGTCTACCTGGCCAGCGACGAATCGGCCTTCACCACCGGCACGGCACAGGTCATCGACGGTGGGTGGTCCAATTGACGGCCGCTCCGCAGCCGTCATCCTGAGCGAAGCGAAGGATCTCCCCGTCACAAGCAGATAAGGACTCTCATGAAGTTGATGCGATACGGCGCCAAGGGCGCGGAAAAACCGGCGCTGGTGGATGCCGGCGGCACGGTGCGCGATCTCTCCTCGGTCATCCCCGACATCACGGCAGCGACGCTGCGCCCGGAGAACCTGAAGCGCCTGGCCGAACTCGACACCTCGAAGCTGCCAGCCGTCGCCAACCCCGTCCGCATCGCGCCGCCGTGGAGTGGGATGGGCAAGTTCATCTGCATCGGCCTCAACTACTCCGACCACGCCGCCGAGACCGGCGCGCCGATTCCGAAGGAGCCGATCATCTTCAACAAGCCGACCAGCGCGCTGGTCGGCTGCAACGACCCGGTCGTCCTGCCGCAGGGCTCGGTCAAAGGCGACTGGGAGGTCGAGCTCGGCGTCGTCATCGGCACCAAGGCGCGCTACGTCGAGAAGGCCGACGCGCTGAAGTACGTGGCTGGCTACTGCGTCGTCAACGACGTGTCCGAGCGCGAGTATCAGCTCGAGCGCGGTGGCACCTGGGACAAGGGCAAGGGCTGCGACACCTTCGGCCCGGTCGGCCCGTGGATGGTGACGGCCGATGAGGTCGCCGACCCGCAGGCGCTGGCGATGTGGCTCGAGGTCAACGGCAAGCGGATGCAGAACGGCAGCACCAGCACGATGATCTTCGGCGTGGCCGAACTGGTCGCCTACGTGAGCCGCTTCACCACGCTCTGGCCCGGCGACCTCATCACCACCGGCACGCCGCCCGGCGTGGCGCTCGGCATGAAGCCGACGCCGGTGTACCTGAAGGCCGGCGACGAAATGAAGCTCGGCATCGCCGGGCTCGGCGAGCAGAAACAGAAAGTCCATGCCTGGGACCCGGCGCTGATCGACAACTGATCGG
>JAYSMB010000527.1:0-2530 GCA_043725065.1 Burkholderiales bacterium | reverse complement strand
ACCACTCGGCTCAATCCATCAGGAGCTCGCGCAGGCCAGAGGACATGATCTGGCGGTCTTCGGCGCCGTCAACTGGCGCGGCGTTCCAGGCCTGCTGCTCGGCGGCTCGCTGTTCTCCGGCGGCGCGACGCATGGGCAGACAGTGGCGAGCTCGCGCGTGACGCTCTGGGACCTGCACGCCCGCTACACGCCCGGCCGTTGGGACCTCTCGAGCGTGTATGCCCGCGGCACGATCTCGAACACCGCCGCCTTCAACAAGCCGCTGGTCGGCAGCCGAACGCTGATTCCCGAATCGTTCGACGGCTGGTATGGCCAGGCGGCGTATCACCTGTGGTCGAACGCCGCCTACGCGCTCTCGCCCTTCGTGCGCTGGGAGCGGTACAACACCGCGCGAAGCCACGCCGATCTCGGCACCGGACTGACGCCGGCCGCTGTGCGCACCGAGCGCGTCATCACCATTGGTGCGAACTTCGACATCGGCTCGGGCATCGTCCTGAAAGTGGACTACCAGCGCTTTCGCGAGAACAGCGACAACAATCGCTTCGATCTTGGATTGGGCTGGAGTTTTTAGATGCGGATCGAGTTGGCGCGCGCCGTCATGACCGCTTGCGTAGTGGCGCCGACGAGTGCATTCGCCGTCGAGTACCTGAGCGCGGAACAGGCTGCACGGCTTATGTTTCCCGACGCCGACCGCTTTGAGGCTCGTGAGGTGGTGCTCGACGCGGCGCAGTCGCAGGCGCTCGCCACGCGCGGCGTCAGCGCTCGCTCGGTGCGTTGGCCGGTGACGATTGCGCGGCGCGGCGGCGCGACGCTCGGTTATATCGTTACCGATTCGGTGGTCGGCAAGTTCGAGCTGATCGGCTACGCGGTCGGCATCAACGTCGACGGCGCGGTGATGCAGGTCGAGATCCTGTCTTATCGCGAAAGCCATGGCGGCGAGATCCGATTGCTTGCGTGGCGGCGCCAGTTCGCGGGCAAGACGGCGGAGTCGCCGATTCGCGTCGGCGAGGACATCGCCAACATCAGCGGCGCGACTTTGAGCTGCACCCACGTCACCGATGGCGTGCGGCGGATCGTCGCGGTGATGCAGGCGGCGGCGAGGAACGGGAGCCTGATCTGAAGGATGAGCGTATCGGATCGTCGGCCCGCGCTGGATTCGTCCGGCGCGCGCGACTGCTTCTCGGCACGCTGGTCGAGGTCGGCGTCGCGACCGGCGGCCATTCGTCGAGTCGCACGCACATTGCCGATGCGGCGATCACCGCGGCATTCGCTCGCATCGTCGAAATCGAGTCGGCACTCTCGCGCTTCGACCCGCAAAGCACGATCGGCCGCTTCAACGCGAGCGACGCAGGAGGGTCGATCGCCGTCGGCGACGATGCTCGCATCGTGCTCGACGCGGCGGCTGAGCTTTGCCAAGCCAGCGACGGGCTCTTCGACATCTCGCTCGGCACCGGTCGCGATGGCTGGTCATGCGCCGACTTCGTCTTGCGCAAGCTTCGCGCCGGCGTGCGGCTCGACCTCGGCGGCATCGCCAAGGGTCATGCGGTCGACGTCGCGATCGTTGCGCTCCAGCGCGCGGGCGTCGATGCCGGCTGGGTCAATGCCGGCGGCGACCTGCGGGTATTCGGCGAGCTCCCGTTGCCCATCGATCTGCGCGACGAACAGGCAGGTGGCGTTCGCCGCTTCGCGACGCTCCGAGACGGCGCGTTCGCGACGAGCCGGATCGCCGGCACCGCAAGACATGCCAGCGTCGCTGCCGAGCAATGCCTCTGGGCCGACGCGTTGACCAAGGTCGTCGCACTCTCCGGCGACGCCGGGCATGCCCTCGTCGCCGCTCACGGCGCACAGGCCTGGCTGCACTGATGCGGCAACGATTCCTGCGCCGTCTTTCGCATGCGACCCCCGGCGCCGCGGCCTCGGAGTCGCATCGACTCGCCGCCTGGCAACGGCGCACGCTTTATCTGGCTGGTGCGGCGCTCCTTGCCACCGGCGCGGCCTGGCTCCTGCTTCACTACTCGCGCACCACAGATGCCCTGCCCTCGCCCACCGAGCCCTGGCTGATGCGCGCTCATGGCTTCGCTGCCTTTGCCGCACTGTTCGTGCTCGGCGCGCTCGCCGCCTCGCACGTTCCACGTGGCTGGCGACTGGCAGACAGGCGCGGTTGGCAACAGCAGCGCCGCACGGGCCTGATGCTCTGCACGCTGGGCGCAGCGCTGGTCCTGACCGGCTACCTGCTCTACTACTTCGCACCCGAAATCCTCCGGCCGGCGCTCGGCTGGATCCACAGCGGCCTCGGCGTGGCGATGGCGACGCTTGTTGTCGCGCATCGTCGCGGCGGCGAAGGCCGCATCGAAGCGACGCGATCGTGAATCCTTGTCCGCTTGTGCCGTGCCACGGGTCGTGCGCTGCGTAGCGACTCGTCGCAAGACCCCCTGCGTACAATCGCAGTCGTTCGGGGCGTAGCGCAGCCTGGTAGCGCAACTGGTTTGGGACCAGTAGGTCGCGAGTTCGAATCCCGCCGCCCCGACCA
>JAYSMB010000526.1:0-10575 GCA_043725065.1 Burkholderiales bacterium | reverse complement strand
GGCGGCACCCAGGCTGGTATCGAAACCGGCCTGGCGCGCGGCGTAGGCGCTGAGCACGAGCTTGCCGGTGGGCCGATAGGTGAGACCCAGGTCGCCCGTGATGCCCGAAAAATCGGCCCCGCCGGCGCTCGAATTGGTCTGCTTCGTGTAGCTGATCTTGCCGTTCGCGTTGAGCCGGCCGCTCAGCTCGTAGTCGGCCAGGAAGTCGAGGTGTCGGCCGTTGATCTGGTTCGGCAGGTAGCTGCCGTCGGGTTGCAGGAATGCATGGGGCGTGCGGGTCCGGTCGAGGCGCGCCGCCACGCCCAGGCGCAGCAGGGGGCTTTGACGGTAGTACAGAGCAAGGCCGCCGTACTCCTGCTTCGATTCCGCGCTCACGTATGCGGGCGACGAGTAGTCGAGCGTCGAATAGCCGAGCGTTCCTTCGAGCGTGAACAGTGACACGCCGCCCCAGCGGGCCACCCCGCTGAGGCCCTGGCGCTCGGCCAGGTTACGGCGCGCCTGGGGCGCAGCGACGCCGGCGGTGGGCGCGGCCAGGCGCTGATCGAGCGTGGCGTTGACGCTGCCCGAGAGGTTGTACAGGGTCTGCCAGTCGAGCCCGGCGGCAAGGTCGTAGCTGGTGTTGTTCAGCGCCGTTTCGTTGCGGTAGCGGTTCAGGCTGACGCTCGCCGTGCCGAACACGCGCTGCCGGCTGATCGCCTGGTCGAACCCGGCGAGCAGGCCGGTGCTCGAATAGTAGTCGCCGGGTCCGGAGGGGATCCGGTAGACGTTCGAGTCGTGACTGAAGCCCTGGCTCGCGCCGAGGTAGTAGGGGCTCGGTGCGGCCGTGGCGGCGGCGCCGGTCGCATCGGATCCCTGCGACTGCGCCTGCGCCGGCGCGCCCGCCAGGGCGGCGAGCAGCGCCGCGACGGCCGCAACCGGCGTGGCCTGCCGGGCCCACGGGGTGGTTTCATTCATGACGCTCCTCGGTGGGTTCGTTGACGCCGCCGTGCGGCAGTGGCGGTGCTCAATACGCATAGCGATCGAAGAACACCAGCCGGATCGTCCCGGCGATGATCCTCAGGTCGAGCGCAAGCGACCAGTTGCGCAGGTATTCGAGATCGCATTCGACGCGAGCGCGCATCTTCTCGATCGTGTCGGTCTCGCCACGCTGGCCGTTGACCTGCGCCCAGCCGGTGATGCCCGGCTTGACCTTGTGACGAACCATGTAGGCCTTGATGATCTGCCGGTACTGCTCGTTGTGGGTCACCGCGTGCGGCCGCGGGCCGACGATGCTCATGCTGCCCTGAAGAACGTTGAAGAATTGCGGCAGCTCGTCGAAGGAGCTGCGGCGAAGGAAGGCGCCGAACCGGGTCACGCGCGGATCGTTCCGTGTCGCTTGCAGGACGACGTGGCCGTCGTCCTGTGTGGTCATGGAGCGAAACTTGTACACCACGATCTCGCCGCCATCGAGGCCGTTCCTGCGCTGCCTGAATATCACCGGGCCCGGCGAGCTGAGCTTGACGCCGATGGCAATGATGATCATCAGCGGTGAAATCACGATGAGGATCAGCGACGCGAGCACCACGTCGCTCACGCGCTTGACGAGCTCGTTGGTGCCGGTGAAAGGCGTTTCGCAGATGCCCACCACCGGGACGCCGTTCATGTCCTGCAACCGGCCCTGGATGATGCTGATGCCGAACACGTCGGGCACGAAGAAGAGGGAGGCCGTCGTCCCCTGCAGCTGATCGAGGAGCTCGACAATCCGCGGCTGCGAACCCAGCGGCAAGGTGATGTAGACCTCGCGCACGCCGTGCTCGACCACGTACGCCGCGATGTCGGTCAGGGTGCCCAACACACGGGCCTTCGCCTCGGCGTCGAGGCGATCATCGGTACGGTCGTCGAAATAGCCAACGAAGTCGATGCCGTAGCTGTCCGACGCTTCGAGCGCTCGGGCCACCTTGGCCCCGAGCGCGCTGGCGCCGACCACCACGGCCGTGCGTCGCGACTGCGGCTTGGCGGCATGCCACGTCAGAATGAGCTTGCCGAGCCACGTGGCCAGCCATTGCAGGGCCGGCGTCGCCAGCGCCCACGTCAGGAGGACGTCGTTCTCGAAGTAGTGCAGGCTGCGCGTGGCGTAGGCGGACAGGGTCAGGATGGCGACCAGAATGAGCCACGATAAGGCGATGTCGACGGCGGCGCCGAGGAGATTGTCCCGGAAGCGGTTGCGGCCAGGGAATGTGAGTGCCAAGGCGAGCAGGCAGAGGGTGAGGGCCGGCCGGTCCATGCGCTCGTCGAACAACAGCGTCACTGCGATGAACGTCAGAACGGTGGTCCCCGGCTCCAGCAACGCCGCGACAAGAGACGTCACCGACTGGGGAGCACTGAAGAACGTTCGCTTGTGGGGGTCGTCGAACATCAACTGCAGCCGGGGAAGTTCGTCGATGGTCGAAAGATGCTGCGAGCGGTCGGCTCGGAAAACATGGCGCTGGTGGGGCGGGCTGAGTCTGGCGATCGGTCGCCGCGGTCTCGAGAGCGAACGGCCGGCGGGGCGCCCCTTGGGCGCACGGCGCCGCAAGGGATCAGACCATCTGTTCCTGAGCGCGCCGACCGCGCCCGAACAGCCCCAGCCGTTGCGCCTCGAGCGCCGCCTCGGCCCGCGAGCTGACGTTCAGCTTGCGATAGATCTGCTTCACATAATCGGAAATCGTGTGCCGGGATAGCTTGAGCTGCACCGCGATCTCGGGCAGCGTATAGCCCTTGGCGACGCGAAGGAGAACTTCGTTTTCGCGATCGGTGAGGGCAACGTGAGCCATGTCGTTTGGACGCCCGCGCTGCGATGCATGCGATGCGAAGTGTGCCATCACCCGACGCGCGATGGCGGGCGACAGCGGTGGCTCGCCCTGGCTCATCCGCCGGAACTGGTCGACGATCACCGCCGCCGCCTGGTCCTTCAGGAGATAGCCGAACGCGCCCGCCTGGAGTGCCGGGAAGAGATGGTCGTCGTCGTCGTGAATCGTCACCACTACCGCCTGCGCCTGCGGCTGTGCCTCGTGCAAGGCCGCCACGGCGTCGACCCCGGAGCCGTCGGGCAGGCCCAGATCGATCAGCGCGACGTCGAGCTTGACGCTGGCGATGATGGCCAGCGCTGCGTACACGCGTGCCGCATCGTGGAAAACTGCGTCCGGGTAAACCTGCCCGATCTGCAGCTTCAGCCAGGCACTGGCTTCCGGAATATCTTCCAGCAAGAGGATGTTGGTCATGCAATAGCTCCTACAAAGGCAATAGCTCCTACAAAGCGCTGACTCGCCGAACCGCAGACGAAGACAGGGCAGGCAAACGGCATGCCAGTAGTGGGGATTTGCCAGATCGGGATGTGGGCACGCCCGACATTGTCAGCGCTTCCTCTGGAAGTTAGCTACGGCCAAGCGCCGGCGCTTACAAGGGAGACGTGAGCGAAATCACGACCCCGACTCCCGGACGGGACTCGACCAGACACTGGCCGCCGATCTTTTTCGCCCTGCGTTTCATGTTGGACATTCCCTGACCGCGCTGCAGGTCGGCCGAAAGGCCGCGACCGTCGTCCCGCACCGTGATCACGAGCGAATCCGAGACGATTCGGCAGCGCACCTTGCACTTGATCGCGCCGCTATGTTTTATGACGTTGCTGACCGCTTCGCGAAGGATTCGCGTCAGTTGCATGAAATTCCGAGCCGACAGTGCGCGCGAATCGTTCTCTTCAGGATTCGACCATAGCGCTTCGATCTTGGCCTGTCCCAGGCGGGTCATGATTTCCGCCCGCCAGTCGGCCAGGGCTTCCTCCAGCAGCACCGGCTTGCCGGCGAGGCCGCGAACCGTAAGGCGCATTTCCTCCAGGGCTTCCCGGGCAAGTTGCGGGATGCGCGAGCCGTCGCTCGTGTGCACGATCGTGAGCAGCTTGGCGCCGAGGTCGTCGTGGAGGTCGGAGGCGATCCGCTTGCGCTCCTGCTCGGTGAACCGCTCGACCCGTTGCACCGTCTGTTGCTCGACGCGCTGCCGAGTCAGCTGCTCGATGCGGGCTTCCATATCGGCGCCCGTGCGTTGCAACTGCTCAGCCAGACGGCTGCGTTCGGTTTCGATCCTGCGCAGTGCGTTTGCGAACATGAGAAACAGTCGGCTTCCTACAAAGAGAAGCAGCACCGGAAGCAGGCATTCGGCGATCGACAGCGATCCGGGCGTGATCGCGCCCCATTGGACGAAAAGCTCGAATCCAAGCGCCCCAGCGCCGACGGCGGCGGCGAGCGCCATAGGCCCGAAATCCCGCGGCCGCTGGCGCCGCGTCACGACCAGATAGATGCCGATCACGCCAACTAACTCGGCGGCGAGCACCGCATACCAGAGATTGGCCATTGCAAATAGCAGCGCGGGGCCGGCGACGACGAGGGACAGGGGCAGCGCCACCCATTGCGCCGCGATCAGGTTCTCGATCACCCGCGACCGCAGGCCGCCGAAGCTCAGGAAAAACTGGATCGCGCACGCGAGCAGCACCGGCCATGCCGAACAGAGCATGAACTCCGCGACCGCGTTGCTCCAAGGCGGGTCCGCGGCCCGGGAGGAGAGCGACAGCATCGACCAGCCGAGGCAGAGCCAGCCGAAGTACGAGAAATACACCTCCCGGCGATGGAGCCAGCCGACCGCGACCATCAGGCAACCGAGGCCGATCAGGACCAGGCTGCTTCCGTGAATCCATGCCGGCTCCCAGAACAGGCGAATGGCGTGGGCGTTGGCGAGGTCCGTCTGCAGGCCCAGCTCGACCTCGGAAAGGCCGCCGGCCCGCCGCACGGATCCGACGCGCTGGAGGGAGTGACCCTGGACCCGCAGATCGACGACATTGCCGTCCACATTGAGGAGTGCCGGCGGCAAGGTCACCATCTGCGGCCGCGCGCAATTGCGCGTCACCGGCTCCATCATCCGGCCGCCGCTGAAGATCAGTTGGCCGTTCAGAACGACCTGCACGTTGCTGCAGGCGCGATCGATGTACAGGGCCAGCAGTTCGCCGGGCAGCACGGATCCGGCGAACCTGAAGCCCGTCCGGTACCAGACGGTGCCTTCATAGGCAGGATTGCTCGCCGGCCAACGATCCGGCAAGGTGACGGGCACGGTCGGCGACCCGGTCGGAAACGACGGCTCGGTGCCGATGACCGACAGCGCCTTGTCCATCACCACGATCGATGCGGTCGGCACGGCGAGCGACGGCGAGATCGCCGCCATCAGCAAGAAGACAAGCGCAGTGGCGCGACAGACTATGCGCACTCGCGCTCGTGCGGTGGCGATTGCGGAGCGTACGCACATGGAATCATTGTGGCGCCGTGACGTGCCGCCTTCGGCCGATGCGTTGCCATGAAAAAGGCGAGCCCACGGGCTCGCCTTTCGGGACGCCGCGCCAGTCGCGGCGGGAGCGCGCGTCAGGTCTTGCGACGACGTGCCATGAAGCCGACTGCGGCGAGTCCGGCCAGGAAGAGCGCATAGGTCTCAGGCTCGGGGACGGTCGTCACCTGAAGTCTTCCGGTGAGCGCGACGCTGTGGCCGCCGGTCAGATCGACGTCGTTGATGAACAGGTCGAAGCAGGCGGTGCGATTAACGCAAAATCAGCCGGCTGGCTTGCCAGCCGCGACGCCTTGCCATGAAGAGCACGCCGAACAGGCCCGCGAACATCAGCATGTAGGTCGATGGTTCGGGCACGGCGATGATCACGTCCTGGTGCGCGGAGCTCTCGAGTACTTCGACGATCGGGCCGGAGCCGCTGCCGAGGCCCGCCAGCCAGCTCGCGGCCAGCGTCAGCGCGCCTGACGAGTCGGCGGTTCCTCCGACGAAGGTGGCAGCGCCCTGCGCCAAGTCGTAGACGCCGGTGGTTTCATACGCGATCTCCCAAACGGCGATCTGGAAAGCCGCGTCGTGCAACGCGTCGCCAATAGGTCCGGCGTTGGCGTACAGCCGGCCAAGATCGGCGTAGGCATGGCTATTCGCGAAGACATGGGTCGTGTTTGGCAGGGTGTACTCGTGGTAGGGAGACGCGCCGAAAGCGATCGTCTGGTACAGATCGACGCAATAGCTTTCGAAGCTCGGCCCGCCGTTAAGGACGGTTGAGAAACCTCCGGCCGAAACCGTCTCGGTGAGATTGCCGTTGGGCGTGCTCAGCTTGGCCGTGACCGTTTTCGAGCCATGGGTAAAGCCGGAAAACGAAACGTCGGCGGCCATGGCCTGAGACACGGCGACCGACGCGAAGGCCAAGGCCAGCACAGAGGAGGTGAACTTGAACATGTTGCTTCTTTCGGCGGCATCGGTGACGGACACCGCGAGCCGCGACTCTAGGGGCCCGCCGCCGCAGGCTATACCCCGCGAATCGGGGAGCAGAGAGCCTCAAAGGGACAGACGGTCGCGATGGAACCTCCGAACGTTCGAAATTTGTGTCGCCGTGTTTCATTCGCTACGGCTCGCGACCCCGCATCGTCGTCGGCGCGAGAATGGATGGATGAAAGCCATTCCCGACGCGGTGCTGGCTGGCGACATCCGCGAGGCGGCGACGCGCCTTCGCGGGGAAGTCAGCGAGACGCCCTGCCCGCACTCGCGAACGCTCTCGGCTATCTGCGGCTGCGAGGTCTTCCTCAAGTTCGAGAACCTGCAATTCACCGCGTCGTTCAAGGAGCGCGGCGCGCTCAACAAGATGGCACAGCTTACGGCCGAAGAGCGGGCCAAGGGCGTGCTCGCGGTCTCGGCCGGCAACCACGCGCAGGCGGTGGCGTACCACGCCCAGCGCATGGGCATCACCGCGACCATCGTCATGCCGCGCTTCGCCTCGTCGGTGAAGGTCGAGAACACACGCGGTTTCGGCGCCGAGGTCCTGCTCGAAGGCGACACCTTCGACGACGCTCGCGCCATCGGCCTCAAGCTTGCGGCCGAGCGCGGCCTGACGGTGGTCCACCCTTACGACGACGTGGCCGTGATCGCCGGGCAAGGCACGATCGCGCTCGAGATGCTGGCGCAGCAGCCGAGCATCGATACGCTCGTCATCGCCATCGGCGGCGGCGGCCTGATCGCCGGCATCGCCACCGCGGCCAAGGCGCTCAAGCCCGGGATCAGCATCATCGGCGTGCAGACCGAGCGCTTTCCCGCGGCGTGGAATTCCAAGCACGGGCAGGCGCGCGAAAGCCGCCAGGCGACGATCGCCGACGGCATCGGCGTCAAGTCGCCCGGCGCCTTGACGTTGCCCGTGATCCGCGATCTCGTCGACGATGTGGTGCTCGTCTCCGAAGACGACATCGAGCAGGCGATCCTGATGCTGCTCGAGATCGAGAAGACGGTGGTCGAAGGCGCCGGCGCGGTCGGCTTGGCCGCGATCGTGAAAGACAAGCCGCGCTTTGCCGGCCGCAAGGTCGGCCTGGTGCTGTGCGGCGGCAACATCGAGCCGCTGGTGCTCGCCGAGATCATCGAGCGCGGCATGGTGAAGTCGGGCCGGCTGGCGCGCCTGCGCGTCGACGTGCGCGACGTTCCCGGCGCACTAGCCGATGTCGCCGCGTTGCTCGCGAGACTGGGCGCGAACATCGACGAAGTGCAGCATCAGCGCGCCTTCACTTCGCTCTCGGTCGAGCGGGTGCAGATCGAGGTCGTGGTGCAGACGCGGGGCGTCGCGCACATCGAGAGGATTCTCGAAGCGATGCGTGCCGAGGGCTACGACGCCGAGCGCGTCGGCTGACCGCAACAAGGCGCCGACCCTTCCTTTCGGAGCCAGAAGGAAATGAAGTGACGAACGCTTGGGCTGAAACCGTTGGGTCGAAGGCATGCTGGTTTGTCGGCGCGAGCTTCGGTGGCATCGCGCACGCCTATTGCCTTGAAATGCAGGGATGGGTGTGCGGGGTCGGCCTTGAGTTGGCCAAAGCTTCGACGGGCCAGCGATTGAACATCGGCCGGTAGCGCCTCGAGACACTGCCAAAAGCGCCTGACGCTGTGTGCTTCAAAGCTCGCGAACAGAGCCCGAATCGAAATCAGCAAGGGCTTCGGCTGCGAGCTTGTCGAGCTTTCCGGCCGAGGCGTCTTGCTCGATTTGTCGATCCCACGCAGCGGCATCGAATTCCGCAAATCAGTCGCGAAACTCGACGAGCTCGGACGGTGGAAGCGCTTCAACGGCTCGCTCGATCGATTTCACGTCTCCCATAGTCGCCCAGATAGACAGAAAACCGCGACAAGTATTCTGGAAACCGTGTTTGAGCGTGTGTGTCCCCTCGTTGCGCTGACGAGTAGCGCGCGCTTCTTGCCTTACGGCGCCGGCGACGCCAGCGGCTTGCCCTTCTCGACGATGTAGACCCCGACCAGCTTGATCGGCTGCGTGCCCGCGTTGTGCGCGTCATGAACCACGCCAGCGGGGATGACGAATGATTCGCCCGCCTTGACGATGCGCGGCGGCTGCCCGTCGATCAGCAATTCGGCCTCGCCTTCGATGATGTAGCTGATCTCGTCGCCAGGGTGGGTGTGCCGCCCCGCGTAGGTTCCGGGTGAAACCTCGACCCGCGCGATGACGGCTTCGCGGCCCGGCACCGAGACATCCGCGCGGCCGACGAGCGTGCGCGTCAGGCCGCTGGCCTGCGCGAACAGCGTGCCGGCGACCAGTGCGAGGCCGGCGCCGACAAGGGCAAATCGTGGCTGGAACTTCATGGTCTCGTCTCCTCGGAATGGTGGTCGGTCGAGTATGGGCCGAGTCGAAATCGATGCGTTCCCCGGGGCAACCCTAGAAGCCTGCGGTACGGAATACCGCGCCGAGCCCGACCGACGCCACGCTGGGCTCGAACCAGCGCTCGTGGGCATCGACCGGATCGACACTCAGCCCGATCAGCCTGCAGTGGCGCTTCGTGAACTCCCGTTCGATCTTCGCCATGTAGCCGAGGCCCGGCCGCAATCGGGCTACTTCGTTCGCCGACGCGCCCGCGCGCTCGAGGAACCGGCGATCACGCTGCCGCCGCAGGCGCCGCGCTACGTCGGCATCAGCGGCATGGTCGCGCGGGTTCGCGCCGCTGCGCTCGATCCGAAGATCGTTCCCCTGGGCACCGCGAGCCCGGCCGCCGAGCTGTTTCCGGCGCAGCGATTCCAGCGCCTCGCGTCGCGCGTCGCGCGTCGCCAGCCCATCGTGCTGACGACCTACGGTTTCTCGTCAGGCAACGCCGCCTTCTGCCATCAGCTGGCGCGGCGCTATCTCGAATGGGGCGTCACCATCGGCGCGGATGAATTCGTAGTCACGCACGGCTGTACCGAGGCCGTCGGCCTCGCCTTGCGCGCGGTGGCGAGCGGGGGCGACACGATTGCCGTCGAATCGCCGGCCTACTACGGGACGCTGCAGACGATCGAGAGCCAGAGGCTCAAGGTGGTCGAGGTTCCGACCCATCCGCGCGAAGGCATCTCGCTCGAGGCGCTTGACGTCGTGCTTCGGCATCACGACATCAAGGTCGTCGTCGTCAGTGCGAACGCCAGCAATCCGCTCGGCGCGACGATGAGCGACGCGCGCAAGAAGGCGCTCGTCGAGATGGTCGAGGCACGCGACGTTTCGCTGATCGAGGACGACATCTACGGCGATCTTCACTTTGGCGCTTCGCGGCCGCTTGGCGGCTTCGTCGTCTGGGTCGAGCTGCCGTTCGATATCGACACCATGGCGTTGTACGACGATGCGGTCGCGCAAGGCTTCAGCTTCGCGCCCGGCCGCCTGTTTTCGTCGACTGATCGCTACCGCCATTGCCTGCGCCTGAGCTGCGGCCACCCGTGGTCGCCGGAGCGGGAGCACGCGGTCGTCAAGCTGGGGCGATTGATCAAGAACCCGGGCGCCGCCGTCTAGACTCATCCAATGCCGAAGCGCCGACTCGCAGACTTCTTGGCCAAGGTGGGCCTTCGCCGGCGCGGCCCCCGCGCCATCGACGACATCCCGGATCGCGAGCTCTATCAGCCGCTGTTCTCGCCGTGGCTCGGCCAGGGCGAGTTCCGCCGCTACTACGACATCGCCGCGCCCCGCACGTTGGTGTCGGCGGACCGCTGCCACGTCCTCTACACGCTGTTGCGCCAAGCCATCCACGTGCCGGGAGACATCTGGGAATGCGGCGTCTACCAGGGCGGCACGGCTGCGATGCTGGCCGCCATGCTGGCCGACAAGTGCAGGTCCAAGCGGCTGGTCCTGTTCGATACCTTCGAAGGCATGCCCGAGACCGACGCCCGCGACGACCGGCATCGCAAGGGCGACTTCGCGGACACCAGCGTTGAAGCGGTCGCCGCCTACGTCGGCCACGCGGATCTGTGCGTGATCCGCAAAGGCTTCATTCCCGATACCTTCGCCGGGCTCGAGGCGGTGCAAATCGCGCTCGCCCACATCGACGTCGACATCTACCGCTCGATCATGGATTGCCTCGATTTCATCTGGCCGCGCCTGTCCTTCGGCGGCTTCGTCGTCTTCGACGACTACGGCTTCTCGTCGTGTCCGGGCGCGCGCATCTCGGTCGACGAGTTCTTCCGCGGCCAGGCCTGCGTTCCGCTTTGCCTGCCGACCGGCCAGGCCCTGGTGTTCAAGGGCGTGACTTGAGGTGGAAC
>JAYSMB010000525.1:0-7707 GCA_043725065.1 Burkholderiales bacterium | reverse complement strand
CGCTGCGCGTGGCCTTCGATCGCGTCGAACACTGGACCGGCCACGGCGCGCAGATGTCGCCCACCGTTCGTCGTCTGGTCGAGCAGGCGAAGTCCGCGGCGGTCTGAAGCCGTCAGCGAACGCGTCGCCATGGCCGGCGCAGCCTGGCCTGACGACGCGCTCGAAGTCGGGCGCATCGGCGATGCCTGGGGCTTGAAGGGCTGGTTCCGGGTCCAGTCTTACGCTACCCCGCCGGAAGCCTTGCTGGCAGCGCGCCGCTGGCATCTTCAGGCCCGTGAAATCAGCCCGATGCTCCAGCGCACTCCCGGAGCTGGTCCCACCATCCTCGAGATCCGTGAAGTGCGAGCGCACGGCGACGGCCTGGTCGCCGCGGCCGGCGGCGTCGACGATCGCAATGCCGCCGAGGCGCTGCGCGGCGCGCGAATCTTCATTGCCCGCTCGCAGTTTCCCGAGGCCGGCGCCGACGAGTTCTACTGGGCCGACCTGATCGGCCTGGCCGTCGTCAACCGCGAGGGCGTCGCGCTCGGCGCGGTCGTCGGCCTGATCGATACCGGCCCGCACAGCGTCTTGCGCGTGTTGCCGGATGGGCCTGGCGCGAACCCGGGCGCGGAAGAACGCTTGATCCCGTTCGTCTCCGCTTACGTCGATACGGTCGATCTCGCCGGGCGATCGATCACGGTCGACTGGGGCCTCGACTACTGAGCATCCCAAGCCCATGAATGAGCCCGGCGTTCGCGAAGTAAACCGACTTTTCGTAATGAAGTCGGTGATCGATATTTTGTTTCCTTGAGAGCGCGCGACCATGCGATTCGATGTCATCACGCTCTTTCCCGAACTGTTCGAAGCGCATTTCGTTCACGGCGTGACGCGACGTGCTTTCGAAGCGCGCCAGGTCGATGTCCGGCTCTGGCAGTTGCGCGATTTCGGCGACCCGCCGCACGCCCGCGTCGACGATCGGCCTTACGGTGGCGGCCCGGGCATGGTGCTGCTCTCCGAACCGCTGGCCCGGGCGCTCGCCGCGATTCGCGCCGATCGTGCCGACGCCACGCCGGCGCCGCTCGTGAATTTCTCGCCGGTGGGCCGGCCACTGCGCCAGGCGACGGTCGGCGAGTTTTCCGCCGGCACCGGAGCGATCCTTCTCTGTGCTCGCTACGAAGGCGTCGATCAGCGTTTCATCGATCGCCATGTCGATCTCGAGTTGAGCGTCGGCGACTACGTTCTGTCCGGCGGCGAGATTCCGGCTCTCGCCTTGCTCGACGCCGTCGCCAGGCTCCAGCCGGGCGTGCTGGGCGACACGCGTTCGCACGAGCAGGACAGTTTTTCCGAAGGCCTGCTCGACTGCCCGCACTACAGCCGACCCGAGATCCTGGCCGAGGTGGACGGCGATGACGCCGTTCCGGAGGTTTTGCTCTCGGGCAACCACGCGGCGATCGCGCGCTGGCGGCGCGATCAGGCCCTTGCGCTGACGGCGGGGCGGCGGCCCGACCTGGTTGCGGCGGCCGAATCCGAGGGCCGCCTGAGCGCTGCCGACCGAGCGGTGCTCGAGAAGCAGTACCCGCCAAAGCTATAATTCGCGGTTTTTCGATCCTCTGCCACGCTGGGTTGCTGTATCGGGCTCACACACCTCTCAGAAGCGTGCGCAAGATCGCATTGGAGCATTCCGTGGACCTCATCCAGACCCTCGAGCACGAGGAAATCGCCCGTCTCGCCAAAACGATTCCCGCCTTCGCCCCTGGCGACACCGTGATCGTCAGCGTGAACGTTGTCGAAGGCACGCGCAAGCGACTTCAGGCATTCGAAGGCGTCGTCATCGCCAAGCGCAACCGCAGCCTCAACTCGAGCTTCATCGTGCGCAAGGTGTCGAGCGGCGAAGGTGTCGAGCGAACCTTTCAGACTTACAGCCCGCTGATCGCGACGATCGAGGTCAAGCGTCGCGGCGACGTGCGCCGGGCCAAGCTCTACTACCTGCGCAATCGCTCGGGCAAGTCGGCGCGAATTAAAGAGAAGCTCGCCTGAGTCTGGCATTCAAGCCCGAGGATCTTCCGGTCCTCGGCCTCGATTCGCATCTTCCCGCGGTCACCGCCGCCAACCTGGTTCCGGCGGCGATCCGAATGCGCTTCGCCGCTCCGCCGCCGTGGCAACCCGAGATCACTGTCGAGCGGCGCTTCGTCGAGCGAACCGCCGCTGCTGCGTCGGTGCTGATCGCGGTCGTCCTTCGCGATGCCTTGACCGTGCTCTTGACGCAGCGCACCGATCACCTCACCGATCACCCGAGCCAGATCAGCTTTCCCGGCGGCCGCGTGGAGTCCTACGACGCCGACGCGACAGCCACGGCGTTGCGCGAAGCCCAGGAAGAAATCGGTCTCGAACCCGCCCGGGTCGAAGTGCTCGGCAGCCTGCCGATTTACACCACCGGCACCGGCTTCGTCGTCACGCCGGTCGTCGGCCTCGTGCGGCCGGGCTTCGATCTGAAGATCGATCCGCATGAAGTCGCCGAGGTGTTCGAGGTACCACTGGTCTGGTTGATGGATCCTGCGCACCACCATCGCCATGCCGTCGAGATCGACGGCGCGCGCCGCGAATTTCTCTCGATCCCCTGGCCTGGAACGGACGCAGACGGTCGGCCGCGGCGCTATTTCATCTGGGGCGCGACCGCGGCGATGCTGCGCAACCTCTACCGCTTTCTCTCCGCCTGACTCGCGCCGCGAGATCTGCCGCGCGTCGCCCCGACAGTGGTCGCGATCGACCCCGCCGGTATGATCGACCGCGATGAGTTTTTTCGCCGTCTTGTTCGCCCTGTTGCTCGAGCAAGTCAAGCCGCTGCCTCGCGGCAACGTCATTCACGATGCGCTCACTGGCTGGATGCGCTGGACCGCACGCAATTTCGACGCCGGCCGCGAAAGCCACGCCTGGGTCGTCTGGTGCGTCACCGCACTCGCGCCGGCACTCCTGACCTGGGCCCTCTTCGCAGGCCTCGATCGCATCAACAGCATGCTCGGCCTCGCATTCGACGTGGGCGTGCTCTACCTGACACTCGGCTTTCGCCAGTTCAGCCACTACTTCACCGATATCCGCGACGCACTCGATCACGGCGACGAGTCCGAGGCGCGCCGATTGCTCAGCGAGTGGCGCCATCTCGACGCGAGCGAGTTGCCGGCCTCCGAGCTGCCGCGCCATGTGATCGAACACTCGTTGCTGGCCGCGCATCGCCATGTGTTCGGCGTCTTCTTCTGGTTCGTCCTGCTCTCGAGCTTCGGCCTCGGGCCCGCCGGGGCCGTGCTCTATCGCATGGCCGAACTCGCCAGCCGCTATTGGGCGTTCAAGAGCGGCGACGCGGCCCTGGCCGGCAACGAGACGCTGATGGCGCTGTCGCTGCGCCTGTTCCAGTTGCTCGACCATGTGCCGGCCCGGCTGACGGCTTCCGGCTTTGCCGTTGTCGGCAACTTCGAGGAAGCCGTCAACTGCTGGCGGCGCGACGCGGGCTTGTGGAAGTACGACAACGAGGGCGTGATCCTCGCCGCTGCCGCAGGGGCGGTCGGCGTTCGCCTCGGCGGCGGTTCGGCGCCCGGGCTCACGCCCGATCGTGCCAAGACCTTCGAAGCCGGCGCGCCGCCCGAATCGGCCGAGGCCGCCGGCTCGACACCCGGCGCCATACCGCAGTTGGCGCATCTGCGCAGCGTGGTCGGCCTCGTCTGGCGCTCGGTCGTTCTCTGGATGCTGCTGCTGGCACTGCTCTCGTTGGCCAATCTGGTGGGCTGATCCGCGTCCGCTCAGCCTTGCAGTTCGGCGAGGATCTCGCGGTAGATCCGGCAGCGTGATTCGCCGATCTCACCGCGTTCGATCGCTGCAAGCACGCCGCAGCCCGGCTCGTGGAGATGAGTGCAGTTGTAGAAGCGACATTCGCTGGCATGCGCGCCGATGTCGGGCATCAACGCCGCAAGCTCGTTTGCCGCGATGTGGCGCAGGCCGAACTCCTGAAAGCCCGGCGAATCGATGAGCGCGCTGCGGCGGTCATGATCGATCCAGTACCAATGCGTGGCCGTGGTCGTGTGGCGCCCGGTGTTCAGAGCCTCGGAGATTTCGCCAACCTGTGCTTTTGCGTCACTCACCAGCAGGTTGACGAGCGTGCTCTTTCCCGCGCCGCTCGGGCCGAGCACAAGCGTGGTTCGATCGGCGAGCAGCGGCGCGAGCAACGCATGCGCCGGCGCCGGGTCTTTCTTCAGCGCCACGCCGATCACGTCGACGCCGATCGCCACATAGGGCGCGAGGCGCGCCTTGGCGGCGGCCCACGTCGGCAGGTCGTGCTTGTTCAGGACGATGCGTGCCGGGATCGCGGCGGCGCGCGCGGCGATCAGCGAGCGTGCGAGCTGCGACTCGCTGAACACCGGCTCGGCGGCGACGACGACGAGCAACTGGTCGAGGTTGGCGGCGAAGGCCTTGGTCTTCCACGCGTCCTGACGGTACAGCAGGTTCTGCCGCGGCAGCGTCGCTTCGACGACGCCTTCGTCGCCGGTGCGTTGCCAGAGCACCCGGTCGCCGACGACGTATTCGCTCTTTTTGCCGCGTGCGTGGCAGAGAAGCCGGCTGCCGTCGGCCGCCTCGACGACGACGTGCCGGCCGTGCCCCGAGACGACCCGCCCTGCGAGATCAGCCGACGAAGGCGATGAGGGCATCGGCCTTGGCGGCGCAAATGAAGTCGTTGCGTGAAATGCCGCCGGCCGAGTGCGTCGAGAAGCGGATCGTGCAGCGGTCGAACGACACGCGCAGATCCGGGTGGTGGTCTTCGACGTGGCAGACCCAGGCCAGCGCGTCGACGAACGCGACGGTTTCGAGCCAGCCCTTGAAGGCGAAGGTCTTTTCGATCGCGCCGGTCGATAGGTGCCAACCGCTGGTCTGCGCGAGATGGCGCTGGACCTCGTCCTCGTTCATTCCCACGGCGCGCTGTTGGCATTTCTGCTCGAGAAAGTTGGTCATGCAATCACTCCTTGGGCGCTCAATGCCGCGAGCCGCTCGACCGCGGGCGGATGCGAATAGTAGAAGCGCGCGTAGACCGGATCGGGTGTCAGGGTCGACGCGTTGTCTTCGTGCAGCTTCAGGAGCGCCGAAGCGAGCGCGCGGCCGTCGGCATGGCGCGCCGCCCAGGCATCGGCTTGGTACTCGTGGCGGCGCGACAAGGCCGCGAACAACGGCGCGATGAACGAGCCGAAGACGGGCGCGACGAACATCAGCAACACCAGAGCGACCGCGTCGTTCGGCACGCCGAGAGCAGGCCCCACGCCGAGGCCCGTGTAGAACCAGGTCTGCGAGGCGAGAAAGCCGAACGCGGCGAACAGCGCCAGCGCCGTCAAGAGCATCGCGCCGATCCGGCGCGCGATGTGGCCGAGCTTGAAATGGCCGAGTTCGTGCGCGAGCACGGCCTCGACTTCTTCGGGGGCCAGCCGGGCCAGCAGCGTGTCGAAGAAGACGACGCGCCGCGCTGCGCCGAAGCCGGTGAAGTAGGCGTTGCCGTGCGCCGAGCGGCGGCTGCCGTCCATGACGAACAAGCCCTTCGCGGCGAAGCCGGCGCGTGCCATCAGGGCTCGGACGCGCGCTTCGAGCGAAGCGTCGGCAAGCGGCTCGAAGCGGTTGAACAGCGGCGCGATCAGGGTCGGGACGATAACCAGCGCGCCAAGGTTGAACACGGTCCATGCGGCCCATGCCCACAGCCACCAGAGCGGTCCGCTGGCGGCCATGATCCAGAGCACCAGCGCGACCAGCGGCAAGCCGACAACGAGTGACAGCAGCAGGCCCTTCAGCGCATCGGCGATCCAGAGCCGCCAGGTCATCCGGTTGAAGCTGAACTTCGCTTCGATGCCGAAGGTCGCGTAGAGATCGAGCGGCAGATTCAGCACGAGCTCGATCCCGACGACGGCGGCGACCAGCGCGATCTCGTAGGCCAGCCCACCCCAACGCGGCGCGATTCCGTTGCGGAGCACGGCGTTAAGCGCGTCGAGACCACCGAACAACGTCCAGCCGAGCAGAACGACGGCGCCGAACACCATCTGCCATTGACCGAGCCGGATCTTCGCGAGCGTGTAGTCAGCCGCCTTGCGATGCGCGGCGAGATCGACTGTGGCGCGAAAAGGCTCGGGCACCGTCTCGCGATGGCGCGCCACGTGGCGCACCTGCCGGCTCGCAAGCCAGGCGCGCAGGGCCAGCGAGGCAACCAGCGCCGCCGCGAAGACGAGTGTCCAACTCCAGGAAGACATCGGTGAAAGTGTAGGCGTGCGACCGGATCGGCGTTTAGGATGGGTGAATGACCGACACCGACCTTGCCGCCGACGACGCGAACCTGATCTGGATCGACCTCGAGATGACCGGGCTCTTTCCCGAGCGCGACCGCATCATCGAGATCGCGGTGATCGTCACCGATCCGCAGCTGACGAAGCAGGTCGAGGGCCCGGTGTTCGCCATTCATCAGAGCGACGCTGTGCTGGCCGGCATGGACACTTGGAACACGGGCACGCACGGCAGGAGCGGCCTGACCGAGCGGGTCAGGGCCTCGGCCGTCGACGAGGCCGGTGCCGAGCGCGATGTGATCGCCTTTCTGCAGCGCTATGTGGGCAAGGGCAAGTCGCCGATGTGCGGCAACAGCATCTGCCAGGACCGGCGCTTTCTTGCCGCGACCATGCCGGCTCTCGAAACCTTTTTCCACTACCGCAATCTCGACGTCAGCACCCTGAAGGAACTGGCGCGGCGCTGGAAGCCGCGGATCCTCGCCGGCTTCAAGAAAGCGCAGGCACATACCGCGCTCGCCGACATCAAGGAATCGATCGAGGAACTGGCCTACTACCGGGAGCACTTCCTCCAGGTGTGAGCGGTCCATGCGGCGCCGCAGCAAATCGATGTAGAATGGCGGGCTTGCCGCAAGACGGGTTATCCCGCTCGCGGCGATTCGCTCATCCCCTCTGACCGTCTCGGCCTCGAGTTGCCGAATTCTGCGCTGGTCGGCGGCGATGCCGTCGCACCCATCGCCGATGTGGACCGCGACTTTGCACCCGCCAAAGGCTGGTGCCCGAGCGTTGCCGTGCGCAAGCGGCGGCGCTCGCGTTCGACGATAGAGAAGACATCATGACTTTCGAATCCCTGGGCCTTCCAGAAGCCTTGACCCGCGCCCTCAAGGACGCCGGCTACGACGCACCGACGACGGTGCAATCCGCCGCCATCCCGCCGGCCATGGCCGGCACCGACTTGATGGTTGCCGCCGCCACCGGCAGCGGCAAGACCGCCTCGTTCATCCTGCCGGCGCTGCAACGCGTGCTGCTGGCGCGCGCCGACGCGACCAAGCGCCGCGACAAGGGTACGACCTACGGCCCGCGCATCCTTGTTCTCACGCCGACGCGCGAGCTCGCGATCCAGATCGCCAAGGCGGCCGACACCTACGGCCGCCACGTTCCCGGCCTGCGTGTGTCGACCGTCGTCGGCGGCGTGCCTTACGGCGCGCAACTGAAGGCGCTGCGCGGCCCGCTCGACATCCTGATCGCCACGCCCGGCCGCCTGCTCGACCACCTGCGAAGCGGCAAGGCCGAACTCGGCAACGTCGAAATGTTCGTGCTCGACGAGGCCGATCGCATGCTCGACATGGGCTTCATCGACGACATCCGCACCATCGCCGACCACGTGCCGGCGACGCGCCAGACGGTGATGTACAGCGCCACCTTCCTCGGC
>JAYSMB010000524.1:0-4361 GCA_043725065.1 Burkholderiales bacterium | reverse complement strand
TTGATCTCAGACTCGGCGCGGATCATTTAACCGGACAGTAGTGAGGGTGGGTATCTTCACCAGAGGCGTCTGAATGACAAGGTAGGCACGCAGGTAGGGATAGGTGTTCCAGGAAAGCGCGCCCCCTGCGCTGTCGACGGCGGCCTTGATGTGCGACACCTTGGCCGCCGAGAAGAGCGTGACCATTCCACCGAACGAATGCCCCATCAGCGCGACACGGCCGTTGGACCTGGCGTGATGCCGCACGAAATCGACCGCCGACTGAACGTCCTGGGTCTGCTCTGACAGCAGCGGCCCGAGCGCTGCGTCGGCCGGCACCGGGCCGTCATCCGCCTCGATCCGGTCGAGCACGTCCCTGTGATAGACGCCGGACGACATCCCCGTTCCGCGGCGCTGCGGGGCAAAGACGATGTAGCCCTTGTCGACGAAGAACTTCGCTAGTTCGCAATTGTCGGCGCCCGGATCGGGCGTGACGCCGTCCTTCAGCAGCGCCTGTCCCGAGCCGTGATTCCAGACGACAGCCGAATGCTTTCCCGCGGCCTTCGGCATGTAGAGGAAGCCCTTCAGCTCGGCCATGCAGCGCGGCGGCGAGCCGCTCAGCTTCGCCATGTCGCAGCGCGGGCCTAGAAGCGGCACCCTCTTCTTGAAATAGGTGACGACACTGAAGTCGGCGTTACTCACCGTGCATGACTGAGCCTGTGCGATCGAGGGCAGGGAGGCAGTTCCTGCCGTCAGCAGGAGGGCAGCGACTAGTCGAACGGAAAGCGCCATGAGATCTCCTCGGGCTACGTCGGTGAAGACCGACGCTATCACTACGAACGGGCCTGTCTCGATCGCCTCGCCCTGTCCGCTATGTCGACCGCCTACTGTGTGACCGAAGCGGTCGTTGATCGTCTTGAAATGGTCGTGTCGGGCGCGATGCCGAAGATCGGCCAGCAGTCGGCCCACCACCAGCGCGATCAGCGTGGCATGAAGCGCGTCGTTCGAAGCCGCTCAGCCTCTCAAACCTTCGCTACCTGCACCAGCGCATCGAACTCCGCCGCCCCCTTCTCTTTCCATGCCGCGATCGCCGTCGCCATCTCTGCGCTGTCGAAGATCGCGCTTTGCAGCAATGTCATCTGATGCAGGGCCGAAGCGGTCGAGTGATCGCGGGCGTGGTTGAGGGCGAGCTTGGTGCCGGCGATGGCCAGCGGCGACTTGGCGGCGATGGTTCGGGCCAGGGTCATGGCGCGCTCGAGCAGCGCGGCGGCGTCGGGCAGGACCGCATTGACCAGGCCGACCGCGAGCGCGCGCTCGGCGCTCATGCGCTCGCCCGTGTAGGCCATCTCGCGCGCCACGCCTTGCGGCACGATCTTCGGCAGGCGCTGCAGGCTGCCCAGGTCGGCGGCCATGCCGACCGTGATCTCCTGCAGCGTGAAGAAGGCGTCGGCCGTGCACAGGCGGATGTCGCACGCAGTCACCAGGTCGAGCGCGCCGCCGATGCAGCCGCCCTGGATCGCGCAGACCACCGGAAAGCGCGCTTCATCGAGCGCGGTGAAGCAGTCCATGAGCTTCTTCAGCGACTCCTGGAATGCGAGCCGCTCGCGCGCGGTGCTGACCGTGAGCGCCGTTTCGCCGGTGGCGAAGACGTCGAGCGCCATGCCGGCGGAAAAGTGCTTGCCGGTCGACGAGATCACCAGGGCGCGCGTCGTTGCCGCGTCGCCGAGGGCGCGAACCGCGTCTCGCACTGCGGGAAAGAAGGCCAGCGTCATGGTGTTCATGCGCTCGGGTCGATTGAGCTTCAGGTGGGCGACGTGGCCTTCGTGCGAAAGTTCGAAGAATTCGCTGTGGTCGTTCATGGCGTCGGAGGGATGAAGTTGGACAAGCTGCTCGAGACGAAGGACGGGCTCGCGCTGCGCGGCCGGGAGTGGCCGGTGGCGGGAGCGAAAGGATCAATTGTCATTGTCCACGGCCTCGGCGAGCACATCGGCCGCTACGCGCACGTCGCCGCGTTCCTCAGCGGGCGCGGCTGGCGGGTCGTGGCCTTCGACCAGCGCGGCCACGGCAAGAGCGGAGGCGAGCGCGGCCGGCTGCACACGAGCGACGACCTGCTGGTCGACCTCGCGCAGGTGCTCGACGCGGTGCGAGCCGAGCATCCCGGACCGCTCGTCCTGCTCGGGCACAGCCTGGGCGGGCTGATTGCGGCGCGCTTCGTCGCCGGCGCGCTGGCGCCGGTCGCCCCATGGTCGCGGCCGATCGATGCGCTGGTGCTCTCGTCGCCGGTGCTCGGCACCGACATGAGCGCAGTGCAGAAGGCGATGCTCGCCGTGCTGGGCCCGCTCACACCGAACTTCGCGGTCGGCAACGGCCTCAAGCCGGAATGGATCTCGCGCGACCCGGCGGTGGTCGCCGCGTACAAGGCCGATCCGCTCGTCCACGACCGGATTGCGCCGCGGCTGGCGCGCTTCATCGTCGATGGTGCCGGGCTCGTCCGTCACCTCGCGCCGCGCTGGACCGTGCCGACGCTGCTGCTCTACGCCGGCGCCGATCGCTGCGTCGTGCCGGCGGGAAGCGCGGCGTTCGCGGCGGCGGCGCCGAAGGACGTCGTCACCGCGCAGGTCTTCACGCCGCTGTTCCACGAGATATTCAACGAACCCGAGCAGGACGACGTGTTATCCGTCCTCGGTGCCTGGCTCGATACACTGGCTGCTTCGCTTTCGAGGAGCCCGCGATGAACGCACGCGACCCCCTGCTTCCGGTCCAGGCCGACGAAGCCGAGCAGCTCGGCCGTTTCGCCGAACGCGTCTGGGACGACGAGATCGTTCCGGCGCTCACGAGCTACATCGCGGTGCCGGCCAAGAGCCCGATGTTCGACGCCGACTGGCAACAGCATGGGTTCATCGATCACGTGGTTCGCGACGCGGCGGCGTGGGTCGAGAAGCAGAACGTCGCCGGCCTGAAGCTCGAGGTGATCCGCCTCGAAGGCCGTACGCCGATCATCTTCTTCGAGGTGCCGGCGACCCGACCCGGCGGCAACGACGCCGGCGCCGAGACGATCTGCCTGTACGGCCACCTCGACAAGCAGCCCGAGTTCAACGGCTGGAAGAACGGCTTCGGGCCGTGGACGCCGCGCTACGAAGGCGGCCTGCTGTACGGCCGGGGCGGCGCCGACGACGGCTACGCGATCTACGCCGCGATCACCGCGATCCAGGCGCTCGACCGGCAAGGCATAGCGCGGCCGAGGTGCGTCGGCATCGTCGAGACCTGCGAAGAAAGTGGCTCGCCGGACCTGCCGTTCTATGTCGATGCCTTGAAGGATCGGCTCGGCCAGGTCGCGCTCGTCGTCTGCCTCGACAGCGGCGCCAGCAACTACGACCAGCTCTGGCTCACGACCAGCCTGCGCGGCAACGTCACCGGCACGCTCAGGGTCGAGATCCTGACCGAAGGCATCCACTCGGGCGACGCGAGCGGGCTGGTGCCGTCGAGCTTTCGCATCCTGCGTCAGGTGCTCGACCGGCTCGAGGATTCGAAGACCGGCCGGCTGTTGCCCCAGAGCCTGCACTGCGAGATTCCCGCCGACCGCATCGAGCAGGCCAGGGTGACGGCGCAGATCCTCGGCGACGAAGTCTGGAAGCGTTTTCCCTGGGCCTGCGGCGCCGACGGCGGCCCGACGTTGCCGACGACGACCGATCCGGTCGAAGCGCTGCTGAACCGTACCTGGAAGCCGACGCTTTCGGTCACCGGTGTGGACGGCATGCCGGCGCTGAAAGACGCCGGCAACGTGCTGCGTCCGTATACGGCATTCAAGCTGAGCCTGCGCACGCCGCCACTGGTCGACGGCGGGCAGGCCGCTGCGGCATTGAAGACACTGCTCGAGGACAACGCACCGTACAACGCCAAGGTCACGTTCAACGCCGATGGTCGTACGGACGCCGCCGGCGATGACAGGATTGGCGCCAGAGGCGCCACGGGCTGGAACGCGCCCAGCCTCGCGCCCTGGCTGCGATCGGCGCTCGACTCGGCGTCGCAAGCGCACTTCAGCGCACCCTGCGGCTACATCGGCCAGGGCGGCACGATCCCGCTCATGAGCATGCTGCAACAGAGCTTTCCGAACTCGCAGATGATGGTCTGCGGCGTGCTGGGACCCAAGAGCAACGCGCACGGGCCGAACGAGTTCCTGCACGTGCCCTACGGCAAGAAGCTCACGGCCGCGGTCGCGCAGGTGATGGCGGCTTGCCCGTGAGCCGTCATCGACGCTAGACCTCGTCTCGGTGGCCGATCCGGACGACGACGATGACGAGGTGGCCGAGTCGAAGGAATCGTCATCGCTGACAATGTGAGGCCGGCTTCCGCGAGGCAAAGCTGACGCCCATCAAGAGGTC
>JAYSMB010000523.1:0-7779 GCA_043725065.1 Burkholderiales bacterium | reverse complement strand
GTTCCTGCGCGAAGCGCTGCGCCAGGTGCAGCGCGAGCATCCGCGGGTCGAGGTCGCCGGTCTCGGCCAGGACTTCTCGGCAGCACTCGACATCCCCGCCGAATTCACCGCCGACCTGCGCCCGGTCTTCTTCTATCCCGGCTCGAGCATCGGCAACTTCACGCCGACGGAAGCGCTCGCCTTCCTGCGCCGGATCCGCGCCCGGGCTGAAGGCGGCGGCTTACTGATCGGTGTCGACCTGGTCAAGTCGAGGGCTGTGCTCGAGGCCGCCTACGACGACGCGCTCGGTGTCACCGCGGCATTCAATCTCAATGCCTTGCGTCATCTCAACCGCACGATCGCGAGCGATTTCGAGCCACGCCAGTGGCGCCATGTCGCGTACTTCAACGAAGCCGAGTCGCGCATCGAGATGCACCTCGAAGCGCGCGAACCGCTGGTCGTCGCATGGCCGGGCGGCGAGCGGCGCTTCGCCGCGGGCGAGCGCATCCACACCGAGAACTCGTGCAAGTACACGGTCGAGCGATTCGGCGCCTTGCTGCAGGAAGCCGGCTTCGCCGCGCCGCGACAGTGGAGCGACCCGGCCGGCTGGTTCGCCGTGTTCTGGGCCGCGGCCTGAAGACGAGCGCTCAGCGCTCGCCCAGAAACTTCAGCAAGCGCTCCTGCGAAGCGCGCCACGCCGCACCATTGCCGCCGACGTGAACGCCCTGACCGGGGTTGACGCCGTTCGGGATGTCCTTGCGCAAGCGGACCGGCGCGTCGCTGTCGAAGCTGTGGTACGCGCCCGCGTAGCCTTCGATCTCGGGCTTCGGGCCGCTCGCTTCGCGGGCCAGCGCGCGGCATGGCCCCGCCGGCGTCCAGTCGTCGGATTGCCCGACCAGCATCAGGAGCGGCGCCGCCGCCTCGTAGCCGCGCTTCAGGTCGGCTTCGCAGCCGGGATAGAAGGCGACGGCGAAAGCCGGCTGGACCTGGGCCCTAGCGACGTCGCGATGGCGCAGGTTGGTCGCGGCGAGTACGGTGCTGCCGCCGTTCGACCAGCCGACCAGGCCGATCTTCTTCGCGTCGACATCGGCCCGCTCGGCGAGGTAGGCGACGGCACCGAGCGCATCGAGCCGGCGATTGGACTGGGTGACACGACGCGTGCCGATGCGCTGCGTGCACAACTCGGCCTCGTAGCGGGGAGTCAGCGAATCGACGATCAACGCGTGGTAGCCGGCGCGATTGAAGAGCGCCGCGTACTCGCGCATCCGGCGGTTCAACTGACCGCGCCGATCGAAGGCGCCGCCGCAGCCGTGAAAGAGCGCAACCGCGGGCGCCGGCGAGGTGACGGCGGGAAACCACAGCCCGGTCAGCACGACCGGCGCGTTGGCCGCGCCGTCGAGACTGGGAAACGAGACGCGCTCCTGCGCCACGGCACCGACCGCCGCCGCGAGCAGGGCGCACAGGAACGCCAGCGTTCGCGCAAGCTTCATCTCAGCCGGTCTCGCCGGGCTTTGTCGCGCGCGGGCCAATGGTCGGTGGATCCGGGTGGATGCGCGCCATGGAGAAGGCATCGGCGAATTGACCGTCGCGCATCGCGTAACCGCGACAGCGGCCTTCGATCTCGAAGCCGAACTTGCGATAGAGCGCGATCGCGACCGCGTTGTCGGTGTAGACAATGAGCTCGATGCGCAGCACGCCCATCCAGCGATCGGCGTAGTCGCACATGGCCCGCATCAGTGCCGAGCCGACGCCCTTCCCTTGCGCTTCGGCGGCGACCGAGATGCCGATCGCGGCGACATGGCGACGCCGGATCTGCGTCGCTGCTGCGGGATGCAGGCCAGCGGTGCCGACAACCGCGCCATCGAGTTCGGCGGCGAGCAGCAGATCCGGTTTGGCGGGAACCGTGCCCTCGACCAGCCGGGTGCGCCAAAGCTCCTCGTTCGTGTACGGCAGCTGCATCAGGCCCGGATAGACGGCCGGGTCGCCCATGATGCGGGCGAAGGCGGCGGCGTCATTGGGCGTCGCGCGGCGAACCGTGATCGTCATGGCCTGGTTCCTTTCCTGATCGCCTCGTAGTGCAGGAACACCTCGTCGCCTTCGGGCTCGGCCGCGAGCAGATGCATGCGGCGCAGATCGGCGAGATCGAAGCCGCAGCCATCGACGAGGCTGGGCGCCGGGCCGCCGACGACGAGCGGACACAGGGTCAGGTACATCTCGTCGATCGCGTCGGCAGCCAGAAACTGGAACAGCAGGTCGCCACCGGCTTCGACGAGCAAGCGCTCGACGCCGCGCCTCGCGATCTGCTCGAGCATCCAGGCGACGGGCAGGTCACCGCCCTCGCCCGGCCAGCCTTCGGCTTCGGCGGCAAAGTTCTTGCTCTCGAGCGAAGTGGATCGCGTCAGAAACAGCGGGCGGATCGCCGATTCGCCGAGGAACTCGAGCGTGAGCGGCAGATCGAGCGTGCGACTGACGACGATGTTCCAGGGCCGGCCACGCAGGCGCTCGCGATCCTCCGGATCGGGCAGCGACGGATGCGGCCAGTTGCGAAAAGTCGCACCGCCAACCAGCACCGCGTCGGCCCCGGCGCGCAGCCGGCTCATGCGCGCATGGTCGCGCGCCGAGCCGAAAAAGGCGAACCGGCGTTCGCGCGTGTTGATGCGCCCGTCGAGCGAGACCGCGGTGTTGCTGATGACCTTCATCGGCCCCGCGTGATCTCGACCCCGGCCCACTCGAGACCTTGCACCGGCGGCCGCTTCTTGACCGAGATCGTCACGTGGTCGACCAGCGGATTCTTCAGCGCGACCTCGGCCAGCACCTCGGCGACGCGCTCGATCAGCAAATATTCGCGCCCCTGCACCGCATCGATCAGGTCGCCAGCCAGGCGGTAGTCGACCGTCTTCTCCAGATCGTCGGTGATACCGGCCTCGCGCAGCGACGGGCAATAGAGCCGGACCGCGACGCGCAACGACTGCGGCGAGGCCCGCTCGGGATCGGAGCAGCCGACGCGGCACGGGACTTCCAGTCCTTCGAGAAAAAGCATGTCCATCACGCGCGCTCCCCGACCCAGCCCGCCACCGAGGCCAGCGCTTGCGCGAGACGCGACGGATCGGTGCCGCCGGCCATCGCCATGTCGGCCTTGCCGCCACCCTTGCCGCCGACCTGCTGAGCCACGAAGTTGACCAGTTCGCCGGCCTTGACGCGCGAGGTGCTGTCGGCCGTCACGCCGGCCGCGATCTGGACCTTTGCACCGTCGACCGCCGCGAGCACGACGACCGCCGTCTTCAGCTTGTCCTTCAGCTTGTCGAGGGTGTCGCGCAGCGTCTTCGCGTCGGCGCCGTCGAGGCGCGCCGCGAGCACCTTGAGGCCCTTGATGTCGACGGCCTGGGCGGCCAGATCGCCACCCTGCGCAGAAGCCAGACGCCCCTTCAGGGCCGCGAGTTCCTTCTCGAGCACGCGCACGTGGTCGAGCACCTGGCCGAGCCGGGCCGGCACTTCCGCCGGCGCCGATTTCAGGGCGCCGGCGAGCCGATGGACGGTGGCTTCAAGCGACTGAAGGTAGGCGAGCGCGTTGTCGCCGGTGACCGCCTCGACGCGTCGCACGCCGGCTGCGACTCCGCTTTCGGCGACGATCTTGAACAGGCCGATGTCGCCGGTTCGGGCCACGTGTGTGCCGCCGCACAGTTCTCGGCTCGAACCGATGTCGAGGACGCGAACTTCGTCGCCGTATTTTTCGCCGAACAACATCATCGCGCCGAGCTTCTGTGCTTCGGCGATCGGCAGCACGCGCGCCGTCGTGGCGTGGTTCTCGAGGATCTCGGCATTGACGATGCGCTCGACCCGACCGATCTGCTCGTCGGTCATCGGCGCGTTGTGCACGAAGTCGAAGCGGGTGCGCTCGGCGTCGACGAGCGAGCCCTTCTGCTGCACGTGCTCGCCCAGCACTTCGCGCAGCGCCTTGTGCATCAGGTGGGTCGCGCTGTGATTGCGAACAGTCCTGGCGCGGTGCTCGACGTCGACCCGCGCGTCGAGGATGTCACCGACCTTGATCTCGCCTTCGACGACCCGGCCCTCGTGGCCGAACACCGCAGCCTGGATCTTGACCGTGTCTTCGACGATCACACGCGAACTCGCGTTGCGCAGCTCGCCGGTATCTCCCACCTGCCCGCCCGCCTCGGCGTAGAACGGCGTGTGGTCGAGAACGATCACCGTATCGTCGCCAGCCTTGGCCGAAGTCACGGCGCTGCCGTCGACGTAGAGTGCGACCACGTTCGCACTGTCGCGGGTCAGCACTTCGTAGCCGTGAAAGGTCGTCGTCGCGCCCGCGTACTCGAGCCCTTGCACAAGCTTGAACTTGCCGGCGGCGCGCGCCTGCTCGCGCTGCTTCGTCATCGCCGCGTCGAAGCCGGCGTTGTCGACCGCCACGTCGCGCTCGCGGCCGACGTCGGCGGTGAGGTCGAGCGGGAAGCCGTAGGTGTCGTGCAGCTTGAACGCGATGTCGCCGGCCAGTACCCGTCCTGGGCCGGTCTGCGGCAGCGCAGCGATGGCCGATTCGAGGATTTCCATGCCGTTGGCGATGGTCTGGAAGAAGCGTTCCTCTTCCTGCTTCAGGACCTCAGTCGCGCGCTGCCGGTCGCGCCGCAATTCGGGATAGCTGTCGCCCATCTCGGCCGCCAGATCGGTGACCAGCTTGTGGAAGAAGGGCTGCCGCGCGCCGAGCTTGTAGCCATGCCGGATTGCCCGCCGTGTGATCCGGCGCAGCACGTAGCCGCGCCCTTCGTTGCCGGGAATCACGCCATCGACGACCGTGAAGGTGCAGGCGCGGATGTGATCGGCGATGACCTTGAGCGATGGGCTGTCCCTGTCGCACCCGCCGCCGGAGGCGGCGGCTCCGGATGCGCCTGCGCCCGCCGCATCGACCGCCTTCTTCGCCGCGGCGAGCAAGGTCACGAAGAGATCGATCTCGTAATTCGAGTGCACGTGCTGCAGCACGGCCGTGAGCCGCTCGAGCCCCATGCCGGTGTCGACGCTCGGCTTGGGCAGCTTGTGCATCACGCCCGCTTCGTCGCGGTTGAACTGCATGAACACGTTGTTCCAGATCTCGATGTAGCGATCGCCGTCTTCCTCGGGCGAGCCGGGCGGGCCGCCCGCGACCTCGGGCCCGTGGTCGTAGAAAATCTCGCTGCACGGGCCGCAGGGGCCGGTGTCGCCCATCATCCAAAAGTTGTCCGATACGTAGCGCGCGCCCTTGTTGTCGCCGATGCACACGATCCGGTCCGCTGGCAGGCCGATCTCGTTCTTCCAGATGTCGTAGGCCTCGTCGTCCTCGGCGTAGACCGTGGCCCAGAGCTTGTCTTTCGGCAGCTTGTAGACCTCGGTCAACAGCTCCCAGGCGAACTTCAGCGCGTCCTTCTTGAAGTAATCGCCGAAGCTGAAGTTGCCCAGCATCTCGAAGAAGGTGAGGTGCCGCGCGGTGTAGCCGACGTTTTCCAGGTCGTTGTGCTTGCCGCCGGCGCGTATGCATTTCTGCGAGGTCGTTGCGCGCACGTACGAGCGCTTGTCGAAGCCGAGGAACACGTCCTTGAACTGGTTCATCCCGGCGTTGGTGAACAGCAGGGTCGGGTCGTCGCCCGGCACGACCGGGCTCGAAGGCACGATCGTGTGGCCCTTTGACTCGAAGAACTTCAGGAACGTCGAGCGGATTTCGGAGGCTTTCATCGGGGGGGTTGAGCTTGAAACGGTGTCATGAGTGAATGCGGATGCCGACGCGCGCGGCAGCAAGCGAGAGATCGGAGTCGTGGGTCGCCAGGGCACTGTGCTCGCTCAGGCACAGGTCGATGTAGATGGCATCGTAAGGCGTCACGGAGTGCACGATGGCGAGTTCCAGGTAACGCGACGCGTCGTGGTGCCAGGGCGGAACGATGCGCGCGTCGAGCCCGGCCACGTGGGAGGCGAGCGCGCCGGCCTGCGCCTGGGTGAAACGCCCGCGACGCACGCCGTTTCGCATCGCGCTGGCGATCTCGATCGGCCAGATGAATGGCGCGAGAAGGGTCGCGGAGAGAACGGCGTTCATGGTGTCCGGCCGGCGCTCGTCGGGCAGCATGCAGGCAAGCGCGTAGGAACTGTCGATGACGATGGCGGTCATTTCTTGCGTGTGGCGGCTTTAAGGATTCGCTCGGTTCGCTCCTCGCGGCCTTCGCGGACCCACCGCACGATCTCCGCGCTGCTGATCGGCCCGATCTTCTTCTCGATTTCACGGCCGATCTGGCGCATGGCCGCGACGGCCTTGCGGCGGCCCTCGATGTCGAAAGGCGGCGGCGCCTCGATCGGCACGATCTTCGCCACCGGCTTGTTGTGCCGCGTGATGATGATCTCGCCACCCTGCTCGGCGCGCGCGACAAGCTCCGACAGATGCGTCTTGGCCTCGAACAGGCCGATCGTCCGCGTTTCCATGGTCAATCCATGTTTGGTTGAATCAACCAGATTCTAGATCAACCTTGCCTGCCCTGTTCGTGAGTGCGCAGCGCTAAAGTCGCCGTGCTCAATCGGAGACGACGCGCCATGGACATGAAAAACTCGCCTCTCTCGACCCTCGCCGACGCCGGCCTGCTCAAGACCGACGCGCTGATCGGCGGCGAGTGGATATCGGGCAGCGCACGCTTCGACGTACGCGACCCGGCGACCGGCGGCAGGCTCGCCGACGTGGCCGACCTCGGCCCCGAAGAAACCCGTCAAGCGCTGGACGCAGCGCAAAAGGCATGGCCGGCCTGGCGTTCGAAGACCGCCAAGGAGCGCCATGCCATCCTCATGAAATGGTTTCGCCTCATGATCGACCACGCCGACGACCTGGCCCGGATCATGACCGCCGAGCAAGGCAAACCGTTCGCCGAGGCGAAGGGCGAAGTGGTGTACGGCGCCAGCTTCATCGAGTGGTTCGCCGAGGAAGGCAAGCGCGTCTACGGCGAGACGATCCCGACCACCGACGCCAGCAAGCGCTACCTCGTCATCAAGCAGGCGATGGGCGTATGCGCGGCGATCACGCCGTGGAATTTTCCGATCGCGATGATCACGCGCAAAGTCGGCCCGGCCCTGGCCGCCGGCTGCACCATCGTCGTCAAGCCGGCCGAGCTCACGCCCTTGTGCGCGCTGGCGATCGCCGAGCTCGGCCAGCGCGCCGGCCTGCCGGCGGGCGTGCTCAATGTCGTGACCACGACCCATTCGGCCGCTGTAGGCGCGGTGCTGTGCGAGAGCGACGTCGTTCGCCACCTCTCGTTCACCGGCTCGACAGAAGTCGGCCGGATCCTGATGAAGCAATGCGCGCCGACGATCAAGAAGCTCTCGCTCGAGCTCGGCGGCAACGCACCCTTCATCGTCTTCGACGACGCCGACCTCGACGCCGCGGCCGAAGGCGCGCTCGCCAGCAAGTACCGCAACGCCGGCCAGACCTGCGTCTGCGCCAATCGGCTCTACGTACAGGCGAGCGTGCACGACGCCTTCGTCGAGAAGCTCACGGCCAAGGCGAAGGCGATCAAGGTCGGCAATGGCTTCGATGCCGGCGTGACGCAGGGCCCGGTGATCGACGACGACGCGATGAAGAAGATCGAGTCGCACGTCGCCGACGCGCTGGCGAAGGGCGCGACGCTGGTCACCGGCGGGCATCGAATGACCGGCCTGGGCAGTGATCGCTTCTACGAGCCGACCGTTGTCACCGGTGCGACGAGCGAGATGCTGTTCGCCCGCGAAGAGACCTTCGGCCCCGTCGCGCCGGTGTTCCGCTTCGAGACCGAGGCCGAGGTGGTGGCC
>JAYSMB010000522.1:0-4970 GCA_043725065.1 Burkholderiales bacterium | reverse complement strand
CGAAGGGTTCGATGATGTGGATCTTCTGCAATGGCGTGACGATGAGCAGTTGGAGATTGAGCTGCTCGAACAACTTCAGTCCATATCGCGCCGACTCGTCCGAACCGCGGCCGAAGGCCTCGTCGATGACCACGAAGCGAAACGTTCGGGACCGTAACTCTCCCCATTCGAGCCCGAACTGGTAGGCCAGGCTGGCTGCCAGAATCGTGTACGCGAGCTTCTCCTTCTGGCCACCGGACTTGCCGCCCGAATCCGAATAATGCTCGTGCTCGCTGTCGTCTTCGCGCCAGCGCTCGCTGGCGGCGAACGCGAACCAGTTGCGCACATCGGAAACTTTCACCGCCCAGCGCCGGTCATGCTCGGCGGAGCCTTCGCGGCCGCGAAATCGCTCGATGATGCGCTTGACCTGCAGGAACTTGGCTTCCGAATACTGAGCGTCGTCGGACCCGGTGAGGGCGCCCTCGGTGCAGGAGCGCAGCTCGGTCTGGAAGTCACGGATCTCGGCGTCGGTCGCGAGTTGCGCCTCCAGCACGATGTATCGGCCGGGGTTGTAGTCGATCCGGGTCAGCGAATCGTTGATGCGGGCAATACGCTCCTTGATCGTCTCCCGCTCGCGGTTGAGTTGCGACTGGAAATTTGCGACCTCGCGGATCGTGTTCTCGTTGAGCAATTCCTTGAACCGCGCCTCGAAGCGCGGCAGGTCATCGGCGTTCAGATGAGCGAGCATCGTGCGGTACTCGGCAGCGGCATCGACGCTCGCGTCCACGTCCTGGGTGTCGAGCTTGTAGCTCTCCTTGTATTCGGCCATCGCCCTGACGATCTTCTCGCCCAGGCGAACGAGCTTCTTGTCCTCGGCATCGATGCGGTCCTGCAGCCACTTGCGCATGTCCTGTTCACGGTGGTCGCAGGATTCGACGCTCAGCTGTTGTCCGCCGAGCGCCTCGGGGCGCAGTTGCTCGACCAGCGCGAACTGCTCCGCGTGAGCACCCAGGGCCGGATCGGCCAGTACCGAGCGTGCGTGTTCCAGCAGCGCCTCCGCATCCGCCTTTCTTTGCTGGGCCCTGGCCCTCTCATTCTTGTGACCGTCCAGAGTGATTTCGGTCTTGGCGAGCGCCGCGGTCAGCTCGCGGAGCTTGCCGGCCAGCGCTTTCAGCACATCGGACGCGGCTTCCAGTTCCCGCTTCTGCTGCTGGAGCCTGGCGATCTCCGCCGCCAGAGGCTGCCAATCCAGCTCGCCGAAGTCGCGGTATTCGTCGAGCTTGTTCAAAGCCTGGAGATGTCCCCGCGCCAGACGCTGATCCTGTTGCAACTTCGATAGGCGCGCGCCGATCGCGCCGAGGCTAGCTTCCAGAGTGCGCGCCTTGCCCCGCAGCGCGGCGATCTTAGCTTCGTTGCTCCAGCCGAGCACGTAGCGACTGCGATCGTCGAGCCGGTGGCGATCGTCCTTCTCGTGGCGTTCGCCCGGCGCCTTGGTCTGGCCGCCGCGGGTGATCGCGCGGGTCTCGCGGCGAAACTGCTCCTGGCTCGAGCAGCAGGCGACGTCGAAGCGATGGGCGAGCTCGCGCTCCAGCCAGCCATAGAACGGCGAGTCCGGCTTGACGGCGAGTTTGCGCACGAGCGAGTCGGCATGCGGCGCCGACGTGTCGCCGCGCGCATCCTTGCGCGCCGCCCGCACGCGGAAGTAGACGAGTCGGCCCTTCAGGTGGGTGCGATCGACCCAAGCGCTGACGACAGCGTAGTGCTCGTCCGGCACCAGCAGCGACAGGCCGAAGTTGCGCAACATCCGCTCAGCGGCGCCTTCCCAGTCGCGCTCGTCGTCGCGCACCTGAATCAGCTCGCCGGCGAAAGGCATCTCGGCTTCGTCCAGGCGCAGCGCGGCGGACAGGGCACCGCGCATCGCAATCTGCTGAGCGTCGATGTTGCTCCGCCGTGCCTGGAGGCTCTCGATTTCTCCCGCCAGCGCTTCGTGCTCCTGACGGCCTTGCGCGAATGCCACGCCGACCTCGTTCAACTCGTTCTGGATCACCGCTTCGCGATCGGCGGCGGCTTCGAGCAGCTGGCCGCAGGTCTGGCGCTGCGCGAGAAAGTCGTCGGCGCTGTCCATCGTCAGAAGTCCGAGCGAGCGACGCAGCTCGTCGTAGCGCTGAGCCTTGGCCAGGCGTCGACCTTTGTCATGCTCCAGGCGCTCGATCTCGGCGCCCAGACTCTCGATGCGATCGCCGCCGTTGTCGCCCATGGCGCGCCGAAGACCACGCTCTTCCCCTTGTTGCGCCGCCTTCTTCTGCTCCAATCGCTCGATCAGACTCGCCTGGCGCAGCAGCTCCTGGTCGAGATGCGACAGGCGCGCGTCGAGCAGTTCGGCCTTGCGGCCTGCGAAATAGGACTTCAGCGCCTCGCGACATCGCCGGAGCTGCTCGGCCTGGGTGTTCAGCTCGTCGTAGCGAGAACAGTCGGCGACCAGCGGCGTGAGCAACTCGACCTGCCGCTTCGCCTTGAGAACCGCTTCGTGGGCGCGATGCAGGTCGTCGAAATGCGAGATCAGCGCCTGCATCCGCGGTGCAACGTCGAACGCCTCGAGCATGTGGCTGCGCACGAAGTCGGTGAGGTTGCCCACCGACTTCATCGACACGGTCTGATGGAACAGCTCGAGCGCCTGTTCGTTGCCGATCCCCAAGCGTCGCCGGAATGACGCGCCGTACGGCGGAAAACTGTCCTCGATCTCGACGCCCGAGGCGCGCAGTCGTTTGCGCAGTTGCACGATGTCCGTGCCGAAGTGGGTAAAGTCGGCGGCAATCGACAGCGCTCTGTCAGCCACCGCGTAGAAGCGCGCCGGCGGCCCGTGCGGATCCTTGAGCCAGAACACCTGCGCCAGCGTCACCGTCTGGTCGTAGCCGGCGTTGTGGAACACGCCGAGGATCACCGAATAGCTGTTCGAGTCGCGCAATGCGACGGGCCGCCCGGCCCCGCCGGACTCGTTGCGCTCGGACTTGTAATACCCGAGGACATAGGAGCGCAGCGTTCGCTCGCGCGCATCTGCTCCGGCGGCCTTGTTGTAGGCAACCCGATGCGAAGGCACCAATAGCGTCGTCAACGCGTCCACCAGTGTCGACTTGCCCGAGCCGATATCGCCCGTCAGCAGCGCGTTGCGGCCATCGGTGCGCAAGGTCCACACGTGCGCGTCGAAGGTGCCCCAATTGAAGACCTCGAGCCGCTGCAGGCGAAAGCCGGCGAGCTGTTCGTCGGCGAGAAAGTCCAGGCTGAGCGCCTCATTCTTCATCGGCCTGACCCCGAAGTTGCACGCGGTACGCGGCCAGGCGCTCGTCGAACTGCGCCAGCCACTGCGCATCGACGAAGGCCTTGAGGATGCGCTGCACCTCGATCATGTTCTCCTGCCCGCGCAAGCGGCGGACGAAGCCGAGCTCGGCGACGCGGTTGAGGTGGGCGTCGACCTGATCGATCAGCCGGGTCTCGTTGCTGCCTTCGGGCAGGAACACGCGAATCAGCTCGACCACGTCGTCGCGCGACAGGATCAGCCGGGTGTCGTTGCCGCCGGCGTCGAACTCCGCCAGCTTCTTGCGCAGAAGCGCCAGCAAGAGGCTGACCGGAAACGACAGCGGGCGTCGCACGACCAGCCGGGGCAACCGGGGCGCCGCGTCGTCCTCCGGCTCAGGCCGCGACCGGAGGAACGCATAGCCCTCGGCTTCGTCGAGCATCAGCTCCAGTCCAAGCACGGCGACGTAGTCGCGCACCCGGGCCTGAAGGTCGAGCATCGCGCGCCACTGGGCAGCGTCGCCGTCGCGATAGATCACGCCCTTGAGCAAGGGGACGACCAGCGCGGAGAGATTGGCGGCCGAGGGCTCGCCTTGGGCACTTGTCGTCGCCCCTGGATCGGCAGTGTTCATCTGGAAAAGATCACGCGCGGCATTCGAGCACGCTTCCAATGGCCGTCGCCGGCCTGCCACGTCACCACATCCTCGACCTCTTCGTCGACGACCGTTGCGGCATGCTCGCCGGCCAGCTGCAGATAGGCGACGAGTTCGGCCAGGCCTTGCCGCAGCGGCCGCGCATCCAGCAGCTCGCTCAGGCTGACTTGCGAACGCTGCTGCAGCGTCTGGCGCAGATGCCGCGCCAAGGCTGCCTTGTCGATCACGAACTGCGAAAACAGTGCGCCGGCGTCGAGTGCTTCCTCGCCGAGTTCGATCCTCGCATCGGCGATGCTCGGCTTGGCGGACGGCGCATGCAGAGGGCGTTCCATGGGCAGTTCGATGGCGGCCGCGAGCTCGGCGATCGACATGAAGTGACCCGTCGGTGGCGCCTTGCGTACCGCCAGCGCCGCCGCCTCGATGCCACGCAGAATATCCATGATCCGGCGATTCTCGAGCCAGACCTGGTCGTCGAGAAAGCGGCGCAACTGCTGCGACAGCAGGGCCACGGTACGCTGGGCGTGCTCGCCGGCTTCGAGCCAGTCGTAGTGGACCCGCCGCAGGCGCGCATCGGGTGCGAGCGCCACCACCGGCGGCAGTTCCAGGATGTGCTCGAGCCGTTGCGTCAACTCGTCCTGTCGGGCTTGCGACATCAGAAAGTCCCAGAACGTTCGAAAGCTGCGGCCCTGGTCCGATTCGGCGATGAGGTCGCGCTCGCCCAAGACGTCTTGCAACAGCTCTCCCTTGGCGCCGCCCCAGAGCGCGATCCGTTCGCGCACTCGTCGATCCAGACCGCGGAAGTTGTGCTCGACCTCGCGAAAGTCTGCCAGCAACTCGCGCGCAAGGGCCGTGAACTGCAGGAAACGCTCCTTCAACGCGGTGTCGCTCAACAGGGCCAGGTCGCCCTCCAGAGCGCGGGCGATGTCGGCGTCGATCTCGGCGCGGCGCTTATGCAGCTCGCGCAGGCGAACCTGGGGGTCGGTTTCGCTGCCTTCGCTCATCTGCTCGAGCAGGTCGAACAGCGTGAGCAGGCGCGACTCGGTGCCG
>JAYSMB010000521.1:0-2144 GCA_043725065.1 Burkholderiales bacterium | reverse complement strand
ATCGGGCAACGCCGCGACCCGGCCGAGCGGAACGATGTTGAACAGGAACGCGACCGTGAGCGTCGCCCAGACGAACAGCGTATTGACCGGCATCAAGAGTTGGTCGGTAGAGCGCCGCATGATCATGGCCGACCGCCGGGCCGCCCCAAAGTCGGCCGCGCCCCCGCCGGGGGCAGCGAACGAAGTGAGCGTGTGGGTCTCATTTGCGCACCGCCTTCTTCACGCCCGGTTTGGCCGGCTCCGACGCCGCCGGCTCGGGTCGCGATGGCAACTGCACGCCGGTCGGCTCCAGCACCAGCACGTGGCGCACGCCGTCGGGCGATGCCGCCGGCTTGAGGACGATCCGCGCGAAGCCCGAATCGACCTTGCGGTCGACGCCCTGGACCGTGGCGACGAGCAGGCCGGGCGGGTAGACGCCGTCGACGCCCGAGGTCGTGAGCACGTCGCCGACCTGGACATCGGCGTTGCCCGCCATGAATCGCATCTCGAGCAGGCCGGAACCCGCTACCGTGCCGCCGAAGGCGGCGCTGCGCGCGCCACTGCGCTTGTTCAGCACCGGAATCGCGGCGTCGCGGTCGGTGAGCAGCGTGACTTCGGACGACTGCAGGTAGACGCGCGTCACCTGGCCAAGCACTCCGGCTTCGTTGATCACCGGCGAGCCGAGCGCGACGTTGTTGGTCACGCCGCGATCGATGATGACCTTGCGCGAATACGGATCGGCCGCCTCGTAGAGCAACTCGGCCGACTGGGCGCGAACGCTCAGCGACGGCCGCAGTTCGAGCAGGGCGCGCAAGCGGGCGTTTTCCTGGAGCAGCAGGTCGACGCGCATCGCCCGTTCCGACTGGCGGGCCAGGTCGCGCCGGGCCGCCTGCTCGCCTGCCGTGGCGCTGGCCAGGCCGGCGAACCACGAGCGGGCGTTGCCGATCGCCTCGACCGGGACGAGCAACGCGCGCTGCATCGGATAGAGCATGGTCGCGGCCGTGGCACGGATCGGCTGGGTGATGCGAAAGCGCGCGTCGGCGACCATCAGGAACAGCGCCAGCGCCGAGCAGAAGCACAGCTTCGTCAGCGCCGAAGGGCCCTGGCGAAAGAACGGCGGCGGCATGCGATCGAGGGTGCCGAGCGCCATCGTCGCCGCCGCTTCTAGGGTCGGGTCACTCTGAGGTGAAGATGGAGCCCAAGCGCTCCATGCGCTCGAGCGCCATGCCGCAACCACGCACGACGCAGGTCAGCGGGTCTTCGGCGACGAGCACGGGCAGGCCCGTTTCTTCGGCCAGCAGCCGGTCGAGGTCGCGCAGCAGCGCGCCGCCGCCGGTGAGCATCATGCCGCGCTCCGCGATGTCGGCGCCGAGCTCGGGCGGCGTCTGCTCGAGCGCGTTCTTGACGCTCGAGACGATCTGGTTGAGCGGATCGGTGAGCGCTTCGAGGATCTCGTTCGACGAGATCGTGAAGCTGCGCGGCACGCCCTCGCTGAGATTGCGGCCCTTGACCTCGATCTCCTTGACCTCGGAGCCGGGGAACGCCGAGCCGATGTTCTTCTTGATCGACTCGGCCGTCGGCTCGCCGATCAGCATGCCGTAGTTGCGCCGGATGTAGTTGATGATCGCTTCGTCGAACTTGTCGCCGCCGACCCGCACAGAGCCTTTGTAGACCATGCCGCCGAGTGAGATCACGCCAACCTCGGTGGTGCCGCCGCCGATGTCGACCACCATCGAGCCGCTCGCCTCGCTGACCGGCAGCCCGGCGCCGATCGCCGCAGCCATCGGCTCTTCGATCAGGTAGACCTGCGAGGCGCCGGCGCCGAGCGCCGACTCTCGAATGGCACGCCGCTCGACCTGGGTCGAGCCGCAGGGCACGCAGATGATGATGCGCGGGCTCGGCCGCAGCACCGAGCGTGGATGGACCATCTTGATGAACTGCTTCAACATCTGCTCGGTGACCGTGAAGTCGGCGATCACGCCGTCCTTCATCGGCCGGATCGCCTCGATGTTGCCGGGCACCTTGCCGAGCATGGCCTTGGCCTCGGTGCCGACGGCCTGGATGGTCTTTTTCCCGTGGGGGCCGCCTTCGTGGCGGATGGCGACGACCGAAGGCTCGTCGAGCACGATGCCCTTGCCACGCACATAGATCAGCGTGTTGGCGGT
>JAYSMB010000520.1:0-6548 GCA_043725065.1 Burkholderiales bacterium | reverse complement strand
CAGCTTGGCGATCATCTGATGGGCCAGGCGCCGAACCAGTCCGCTGTATTGCTTCAGCGTCGTGTTCAGGTCCAGCTGGCCTTTGGCGGTGTACATGGCGGCTCCGGAAATCATGAGAACGCGAGGCTCGTGGACGATGCGGTGGACGGGGTTCGTGCCGCGGCACGGCCCGGCTGGGAAGCCGGCTCGCCGCCAAGTCGACTGGTGACGAGACGCAGCAACGCCGCGCTCGGCGGCTCGGTCGCTTCGCCTGCCGGATCGATGCGCGCCCAGTCGCGCAGCACCGCGCCGAAAAAGCCGTCGGCGCAGTTGGCAAGCTGGCTGGCGATGCGCTCGGTGCGGGGCGAATTCGGCGCGGCGCCGAGCAGGAGATCGAACACCGAAAGGCCTGCTCGCTGCGTCAGCAGTTTCATCGCCGCGTAAGCGTGGGTGACGCTGCCCGGCCGGTCTTCGGCGAGCACGATGGGGCACGGCGCTTCGCTCCACGCGCTGGCGGCGCGGCGTTGCGAAAAGAGCCGGCACAGCTCGGGCGCGCTGGCGTGAACGAGAACGACATTGCATTGCGGCGCCGCTTCGGCGATCGCGTGAAGCAGGCCCTGGGTCGAGCCGGCCGTGTCGACGAAGCGAATCGGCAAGCCACGCGCCGGCAGGTAGGAGACGCGCGCCGAGAGTCGCTCGATGCACTGGCCGAGATCGACCAGCGCCATCTCGCCGGCTTCGCTGGCGCGCTCGCCGGCATCGACGACCAGCGTGTTCGCCTGCCGTTCGGCGAAGGCCGTGCACAGACGCTCGAGAAGCACGCCGCCGAACGCGATGTGCGGGTTCGACACGACCGGCACGAAGCGGGCGCGCGAATGCGCGAACATCCGGCGCAGGCCGTCGGCCTGGTCGCTCAGGGTGTCCTTGCTCTCGAGCATGTCCGGAGTCGACAAGAAGGGCGATCGGGCAAGCGTCATGGGGCGACCGCCGAGGCTTGCGAAACCCCGCCACGCGGCGCGGCGAAGACGAGGTTCATGTCACCGGCGTCGAAACGCCAGGCCGAGCTGCCGCCACCGCGCATGGCACGCTGCACCAGCGCGCTGGCCGACAGGCGATGCCAGTCTTCCGGCACGCGCTGACCGTTGGCGACGCCGACGATCTTCAGCTTGTGGCGAATCGCGGCGTCGAGCGCGGGGCCGAGCTTGACCGCTTCGTCGATCTTGCTGAGAACGATGCCCGCGCAGGTCGCCGCGTGGTAGGCGACGATCACGTCTTCGATGGTCTCGCCCTGCGAGGCGGCGCTGACGACGAGCACGCGCTGGATCGAACGATGCGAGAGCATTTCGAGCAGTTCGCGGGTTCGCGTGTCGCGTTGCGCCATGCCGGCGGTGTCGATCAGCACCATCTTCTTGGCGCCGAGCAGCTCGAGCAGGTCTTCGAGCGAAGCGCGGTCGTGTGCGGTGTGCACGGGCACGCCGAGAATACGGCCGTAGGCACGCAGTTGTTCGTGGGCGCCGACCCGGTAGGCGTCGAGCGTGACCAGGCCGAGGTTGGCCGCACCGTGGCGCGCTGCGAAGGCGGCGGCGATCTTCGCCGTCGTCGTGGTCTTGCCGACGCCCGTGGCGCCGATCAGGGCGAACACACCACCCTGCTCTTCGATCGCGGCGTCGCCGTGGGGAGCGCGCAGGTTGCGCTCGAGAACTTGTGTCGCCCAGGCGGTTTCATCGCCCGCATCGGCCGTCAGTCCTTCGGCAATCTTGCGGATCAGCGCCGGCGAGAAGCCGCAATCGAGCAGCTTTTGCGTCAGGCGCGCTTCGGCCGGGCGGCGTTGCAGCTTTTCCATGAACGCGAGGGCGCCGAAGCGCTCTTCGATCAGGCCCTTCATCGAGCGCAGCTCGGCGAGAAGGTCGCCGTGGTCGCCATTCGGGCTGGTGTAGCGGATCGGGTCGGCGGCGACGGGCGGGGCTGCGGTGCGGGCGGGCTGAGCGCCGTCGGCCATGCGTTGCTCGAGGACCTTGCCCTCACCCGCGGGCGCGAGAGGGCGTTCGGATTTGACGCGCGCGGCGGCGGCGGCGGCGGCGTAGATCTCAACCGGCGTGGCCGAGCGTTCGCTCGGAAACTCAGTGTCATCGGCAACCCGCAGGTCAACGTGTTCCCCCCTCTCCCGGGCCCGGGAGAGGGTCGGGGTGAGGGCTGCGGTCAGGACTGCCGCATCGCTGTCCATCGCCGCCTTGCGGCGCTTGAGCATGCGGTTGCGAACGTAGTCCTGGAACGAGAGCGTGCTCATCTGCAGCCGCTCGGCGTCTTGCTCGACGCTGGTCTGGTCGAGCGCCGGCGCCTCGCCCGAAGCGGCTGCCGGGGTTTCGCCCGCGAGCTGTTCGACCTGGCGCATGCCTTCGGGCGCCATCGCCAGCACCTCGACACCGGCGCCGGCGGGCTTGGTCGAAAGCACGACGGCGTCTTCGCCCAATGCTTCGCGTACCTGGCGAAGGGCCTCGCGCGAGGTTCTTGCGGTGAAGCGTTTGACGTTCATGCCGCCTCCCGCCGAGCCGTCTCAAGGAAGGCGCGCGCCCCGCAGGGGGAAAGCGAACGAATGTGAGCGTGGGGGGTCATGATGTCGCTCCGATGATCGAGCCGATGCGGATGGAATGGGTTTCAGGGATTTCGCTGTGCGAGAGCACCTTGAGGCGGGGCGCGGCGCGCTTGAGCAATCGGGCCATCTGCGCGCGGATCAGGTCGGGGACGAGCAGGCAGGCCGGGTGGCCCAGGTCCTCCTGGCGCTTGGCCGAATCGGCGGCACTGCGGCTCAGCGTGTCGGCCACGCCGGGGTCGAGGGCGGCGCCGTGCGGCGAGTTGAGCGCGTTGGTGACCATGCGCTCGAGCTCGGGCTCCAGGGCGATGACTTCCAGCTCCTTGATCGGCCCGTAGATCTGCTGGACGATCGAAGGCGCGAGGTGGACGCGAATGCGCTTGGCCAGCTCGGCCGGATCGGTGACGGTGGCGGCAAACTCGGCCAGGCATTCGACGATCGAGCGCATGTCGCGGATATGCACACCCTCTTCGAGCAGAAGCTGCAACACCTTCTGCAGAGCGGCGATGCCGACCATCTTGGGGATCACGTCTTCCATGAGTTTCGGAGCCAGCCTGGTGACGTGCTCGACGAGCTGCTGGGTCTCGACGCGGCCGAGCAACCGTGCCGCGTGCAGTTGCATCAAGTGTGAAAGGTGGGTGGCGATGACGGTCGCGCAATCAACGACCGTAAATCCAGCCATCTGCGCCTGCTCGCGCTGGCGTTCCTCGATCCAGGTCGCGGGCAGGCCGAACGCCGGATCGGTGGTGGCCGTACCGAGCAGCGGCGTCGACGCGCCGCCCGGGTTGATCGCCAGCCACATGCCGGGAAAAGCCTCGCCTTCGCCCACGATCGCGCCGCGCAGCGTCAGGCGATAGGCGCTCGGCTTCAGCTCGAGGTTGTCGCGGATATGCACCGGCGGCGGCAGGAAGCCGACGTCCTGTGCGAACTTGCGGCGCACGCCCTTGATGCGCGCGAGCAGGTCGCCCTGGCGCGCCTTGTCGACCAGCGCGATCAGGCGATAGCCGACCTCGAGGCCGAGCGTGTCGACCGGCTGCAGATCGTCCCAGCTCGCTTCGGCATTCGCTTCGGGCGGTGCCGGCGGTGGCTTGGGCGCGTTCTTCGTGCGCTGCTGATGCTCCCGCAACAGCCATGCGCCGTAGCCCAGCCCTGTCGCAAGAAAAAGGAAAACGACGTGCGGCATGCCAGGGATCGCGCCGAGCACGCCCAGCACCCCGGCGACGATCGCCAGCGAGCGCGGCGAGGAAAACACCTGGCTCGTGATCTGGCTGCCGACGTCGGTGCCCTTGCCGACCCGTGAAACCACCATCGCCGCGGCGACCGAGATCAGCAGCGCCGGGATCTGGGCCACCAGCGCGTCGCCGACCGCCAGCAGGATGTAGCTGTCGGCCGCCTGCGCGGCGCTCAAATCATGCTGGAACACACCGATGATGAAGCCGCCGATGATGTTGATGAACAGGATCAGCAGGCCGGCCATCGCGTCGCCGCGAACGTATTTGGAAGCGCCGTCCATCGAGCCGAAGAACTCGGCTTCCTCGCCGACTTCGGCGCGGCGGCGCTTGGCTTCCTTCTCGTCGATCAGGCCGGCGTTCATGTCGGCGTCGATCGCCATCTGCTTGCCCGGCATCGCATCGAGCGTGAAGCGGGCGCCGACCTCGGCGATCCGCTCGGCGCCCTTGGTCACCACGACGAAGTTGATGACGACCAGGATCGCGAACACGATCAGGCCGACCGCGAAGTTGCCGCCGATCAGGAAGTGGCCGAACGACTCGATCACCTTGCCTGCCGCGGCCGCGCCGGTATGTCCTTCGAGCAGCACGACGCGGGTCGAAGCGACGTTCAGCGACAGACGCAGCAGCGTCGTCAGGAGGATCACTGCCGGAAAGGCGGCGAAGTCGAGCGGCCGCACCATGTAGGCGGCCACCATCATCACCATCAGCGCCATCGCGATGTTGAACGTGAACAACAGGTCGAGCGCGAACGGCGGCAGCGGCAGCACCATCATCGCCAGGATCATCACGACCACGAGCGGCGCCATCAGGGCACGGATCGCTTTCGCGTTCGAGCCGAGGCGGGCCCGCAGCTGTCGCATCATTTCGTTCATGTTTGACTCCCTCTCCCGCTAGCGGGCGAGGGCCGGGGTGAGGGTGGCCGCCGCGTGCGGATCGAGCTCGGCCGGCACATCGAGCGCCGGCAACAGGCCCGGCATCGGCACCTTGCCCGCCAGCGCCGATCGCAACTGATACACATAGGCGAGCACCTGCGCGACCGCTGCGAACAGCGCCACCGGAATCTCGCGATCGATCTCGGCGTGCGCATACAGGGCGCGCGCCAGCACCGGCGCTTCGAGCACCGGCACCTTGCTGGCCTCGGCGACATCGCGAATTCGCAGGGCGAGCAGGTCGGCACCCTTGGCGACGACGCGCGGTGCGGCCATCGTCTTGTCGTCGTACTTCAAAGCGACCGCGTAGTGCGTCGGATTCATGACGATGAGGTCGGCCCTGGGCACTGCGGCGATCATTCGACGCTTGGTCATTTCGCGCATCCGCGCGCGGACCTTGCCCTTGATCTCGGCGCTGCCCTCGGACTCCTTGTGTTCCTGCTTCAGCTCCTGGTGGCTCATCTTCAGCCGCATCGCGTGCTGACGCTTCTGCAACGGCACGTCGATGGCGGCAAAGCCGGCCAGCGCAACGAGAAGCAGGCCGAGGCCGCCCGCCATGGACCCGGTTGCCGCCGAGATCGCCGTCGGCAGCGGCATGGCGAGCACACTGGCGAAGGCGTCGACGTGGCGACTGAGCCAGGACGCGCCGATCGCGCCGAGCACGAGCGCGAGCACGCTTGCCTTGATCGCGTCGAGCAATTGCGCCTTCGAGAACACGCGGCCGATTCCGGTGAGCGGGTTCAGGGTTTCGAACTTCGGACCGAGCGGCTTGGCGGTCCAGGTCCAGCCGCCCATCGCCAGATTGGCGACGATGCCGATCGCGATCATCGCGACGCCGAACGGAACCGCGGCCAGGGCCCAGGTGCCGGCGCCTGCGACGAGGCGATCACCCATGGCGCCGTCGGCGAATGCCTGCCGGTGATCGAAACGCAGCGAAGCGGCGAGCGCTTCCTTCAGCGTTGCCGCGACGAACGGGGCCGCCGCCACCAGCAGCATGCTGCCCGCCGCCATCGCCGCAAAGTGGCCGAGTTCACGCGAGCGCGCGACCTGGCCCTCCGCGCGCGCCTTGTCGAGCTTGCGCTGCGAGGCGGGAAGGTTCTTGTCTTGTGCGGAAGTGTCGGCCATGGCGTGGTCTGCTGAATCCGATTGTTCCGGGGTGTCCGGAAAACTTGAGGCGGATAAGGCACCGGAAGGCCGGGCATTTCGCGATGCCGAGGCCCGCAACGATGGTTGCCGTCGATTTGCATCCAAGGCGCGGATCGCGACGTAGAAGCCGACACCCGAGGACGTTGCGACAACGCGGCGCCCAGGTCACAAGCAATCCAACCACCCATTGAGGAATCCCATGAAACTCGTGAAATTCGCAGCGGTCGTCGCCGCCGCAACGCTTTCGGCCGTGGCCCTGACCGCCTCGGCACAAGTGATGGTCGGCGGCGCGCCGATGTATTCCAGCAAGGACATCATCGACAACGCCGTCAACTCCAAAGACCACACGACCCTGGTCGCCGCGGTCAAGGCCGCCGGCCTGGTCGACACGCTGAAGAGCCCGGGCCCGTTCACGGTGTTCGCGCCGACCAACTCGGCGTTTGCCGCGCTTCCGGCCGGAACGGTCGACACCCTGCTCAAGCCCGAGAACAAGCCGGCCCTGACCAAGGTGCTTACGTATCACGTGGTCTCCGGCAAGATGGACTCGGCGGCGCTTTCCAAGGCGATCGACGCGGGCGGCGGCAAGGCCACGCTCACCGAGGTCTCGGGCGGCACGCTCGTCGCTACCATGAGCGCCGGCACGATCATGCTCAGCGACGAATCGGGCGGAAC
>JAYSMB010000519.1:0-2892 GCA_043725065.1 Burkholderiales bacterium | reverse complement strand
CAGTGAGGGAGCGGATTGGGAGCACGCTGGGGATCACTGCGACGCAGGCCGAAGCGCGAGGAGTCGAAAGGGGCGCGTGAGCGTCGATCCTCTCGTACTCGTCTTCGGCCGGAAAACCTTGTGTGTGGGTTCTTGTCTGTTTGCTCTGCCGTCCCGAACCTCGAAGCCGCCGCGTCACTTGAGGAACGCGGCCTGCCGAAGCGGCGGGACGTTGCATCACCGTTGTGCCGGAACAGGATCCGGCAATCCACCCTCAACCGTCAGTCGTCGCGCGATGTTGCGACGCTAAACTCTGAAAAATCAAACACTTACGGCTGCGTGTGGAGCAACCAATTATAGGGGCCAAAGGCGCCCGGCGCGACACCGGCGGCGCCGCCGTGGCCGGCCCGGAGCGGGCGGCGGAGCCTCTGGCCGTGCGAAACGTCCGGATCGACAGCGGCTCGGACGGGCAACGGCTCGACAACTTCCTTGCCAAGCTGCTCAAGGGCGTGCCCAAGACGCATCTCTATCGCGTCATCCGGTCCGGCGAAGTGCGCGTCAACAAAGGTCGGGCCGCGGCCGACACGCGGCTCGGACTCGGCGACGAAGTCCGGATTCCGCCGATGCGCACCGCCGATCGCAGCGATGTTCCCGTCGCATCCGGGCGCGAATTTCCGATCGCCTTCGAGGACGATCATTTGTTGGCGATCGACAAGCCCGCCGGTGTCGCGGTGCACGGCGGCAGCGGCGAAAGCTTCGGCGTGATCGAGCAGCTGCGGCGAGCCCGGCCCGAGGCCGGGTTCCTGGAGCTTGTGCACAGGCTCGACAAGGAAACCTCTGGCCTGCTCCTGATCGCGAAGACGAGAAAGGCCCTGGTCGCCTTGCAGAACGACCTGCGCTCGCGCAACCCGGAGCGCGCCTTCGGCAAGACCTACGCGGCGCTGGTCGCCGGCGCATGGCCCGAGAAGCTCAAGGTCATCGACGTCGCCTTGCACAAGTACCTCGATGCCGAAGGCACGCGTCGCGTGAAGACCGTCGATGCCGACGATGCCGACGGTCGCCGCTCGATCACGCTGGTACGCGTCGCCGAGCGCTTCTCGGCCGGACCCGGCTTCACGCTGCTCGACGTGACGATCAAGACCGGCCGCACGCACCAGATTCGCGTCCATCTCGCCGACGCCGGGCATGTCGTCGCGGGCGATCCCAAGTACGGCGACTTCGCCTTGAACAAGGCGCTGGCACGTGGCACGGTTGTGCCCGGCATGCGCTTCGAGCGCATGTTCCTGCATGCCCGCCGTCTCTCCTTCACACATCCCGCGAGCGGCGAGCCGGTCGCACTCGAGGCGCCCTTGCCGGAGGCTTGCGCGAAGCTGCTGCAGGCTCTGGCGAGCGCGAGGACCGAGCGCCCATGACGCGCCGCTTCGATCTCATCGTCTTCGACTGGGACGGCACGCTCTTCGATTCGACGAAGCTGATCGCCCGTTGCATCCAGTCGGCTTGCGCAGACCTGGGCACCGCCATTCCGAGCGATCGCGACGCGAGCTACGTGATCGGTCTGGGCCTGGCCGATGCCTTGCGTCATGCCGCACCCGATCTGCCGCCGGCGCGCTACCGCGAGCTCGGCGAGCGCTATCGGCACCACTATGTGGCCAGCCAGAACGACATCGTCCTGTTCGACGGCACGCTCGAGATGCTGATGGCGCTCAAGCAAAGGAATCACTGGCTCGGCGTCGCTACCGGCAAGACCCGGCGCGGTCTCGACGACGCGTTGCAGCGTTCCGAGCTGAAGGGCCTGTTCGATGCCACCCGCACCGCCGATGAAACCGCCTCCAAGCCCGACCCCATGATGCTGCACGAATTGATGCGCGAGCTCGGCTCTGCGCCCGAGCGCACCTTGATGATCGGCGACACGACCCACGACCTGCGGCTCGCCGCCAACGCCGGCTGCGCCAGCGTCGCCGTCGGCTTCGGCGCGCACGAGCACGAAGCGTTCGCGTCGTTCGAGCCGCTGCACGTCGCCGATTCCACCGGCGAGCTCGCGAGCTGGCTGGCGCGGCATGGCTGAGACCCCGGCGACCGCTGCCGCGGCGCGCGTTCCGCAAGCGCTCTGCGCTTCGGCGGAGCTCGAAGAAAAGGGCCGCGCCGTGCTCTTCGACGTGCTGCACTACCGCGCGCCCGCCCGCGCCTTCGCGCTACGGTTCGAAGGGCGCGTCGTCGCCTACCTCAATCGCTGCGCCCACGTCCCGACCGAAATGGACTGGCAGCCCGGCGAGTTTCTCGACAGCGGCCGCGAATTCATCCTGTGTTCGATCCACGGCGCGGCCTACGAGCCGCGCAGCGGGCGCTGCCTGGCCGGTCCTTGCGGCAATGGCCGCCTGACCGTGATCGACGTCGAAGAGCGCGACGGCGCCGTCTGGTGGCTGCCGACGCGCGATACGCGGCCCGCGCCCGTTCCGGCCGAAGACACGCCGGTGCAGCCATGACCTGGGTCGCGGTTTGAACGGCGGCGTGGCGGCGGCAGGCTCAAAGGCCGCCGTTTCACAAGACCGCATCCGCGCCGAGCAGATCCGGGGCCTGTTCCGTACCGCGCCGGTGGCGCTGTACGCCGCTCTCGTGGGCGCACTCGTGCTCTGCGGCGTGCTGCTCTACCTGGACGCCCAGACGCCCGCCGTACTCGCCACCTGGATGGCATTCGTGATTGCCGATCTGGCCGTGCGACAAGGCATTTGCGCGGCGTTTCGCAGGGTCGAATCCGGCCCCTACCGCTGGCGACCGTGGGCCGCGGCCTTCACCGTCGCGACCTTGGTCGGTGGTCTCGTGTGGGGCGTCGGCGCCGTCTACCTGATGACGCCGTCGAGCACCGAGCAGCTGATCGTCATGGTCGTCATTTCCGCGACCGCTTCGGGCGCGGTG
>JAYSMB010000518.1:0-2209 GCA_043725065.1 Burkholderiales bacterium | reverse complement strand
CCTCGAGGCTCACCGCCGGCAGCACGCCGACGTGGCGAGCCGCGGCGATCGCCGCCAGCGCGTTGCTCCGGTTGTGCGCGCCGAGCTGCGTCCATTCGAGGACGCCCTGCGGCTGTCCGGCGAACGCGACCGTGCCGTCGTCGGCGACCGTCCAGCCTTCGGTATGGTTGAAACGCTCGACCGGCGTCCAGCAGCCGCGGTCGAGCACGCGGCGCAGGCTGTCCTCGGCGCCGTTGACGATCACGCACCCGAGCCGCGGCACGGTGCGCACGAGGTGATGGAACTGCGTTTCGATCGCCTTCAACTCGGGAAAGATGTCGGCGTGGTCGTATTCGAGGTTGTTGAGCACGGCGGTGCGCGGGTGGTAATGGACGAACTTCGAGCGCTTGTCGAAGAACGCCGTGTCGTACTCGTCGGCCTCGATCACGAACGGTGCCCCGAGCTCGCCCAGGCGCGCCGAAACGCCAAAGTCGATCGGTACGCCGCCGACCAGGAAGCCGGGCTTGCGGCCCGCCGATTCGAGGATCCAGGCCAGCATCGCCGTCGTGCCGGTCTTGCCATGCGTGCCGGCGACGGCGAGCACATGGCGGCCGGCGAGCACGTGATCGGCGAGCCATTGCGGGCCGCTCGTGTAGGGCCGGCCGGCGTCGAGGATCGCCTCCATCAGCGGGTTGCCGCGCGTGATGGCGTTACCGACGACGAACAGGTCGGGTGCGAGCTTCAGCTGCTCGGCGCCGTAGCCTTCGATCAGCTCGATGCCGAGCGCCGCGAGCTGCTCGCTCATGGGCGGATAGACGTTGGCGTCGCAGCCGGTCACGCGATGGCCGGCCTCGCGCGCGAGCGCCGCCAGGCCGCCCATGAAGGTGCCGCAGATGCCGAGAACGTGCAGGTGCATCGCGGCATTGTGCAAGAGCCGCGAGGCCATCTTCGTGCGGAATTCCGCTTCTTCGCAGGCAGCTCCGGCACTTCGTGCTATTGGCCCACCTGCCTGCGCCGGAGCGCAGAGACAATCGCGCCCTTTGGCGTCGAAGAGGGGTTCCGGTGCGCTTCATCCATCAGGTCCTGGCTGCTGCCACGATGGCCGTCCTCGGGTCGCACGCGACCGCCGGCCCGGTGCTCGACGACATCCGCAATCGCGGCAAGATCGTCATCGCCCATCGCGAGTCGTCGGTGCCGTTCTCGTTCGTCGATCCGTCCGGCAAGCCGATCGGCTACGCCGTCGACCTGTGCAAGCGCCTCGCCGAGGCCGTGCGCGCGCGGCTCGGCATGAAGGCGATCGGCATCGACTACATCAAGGTGATGCCGGCCGACCGAATCCCGGCGATCGTCGAGCGCCGGGCCGACCTCGAGTGCGGCTCGACCACCAACAACGCCGAGCGGCGCGCCAAGGTCGCGTTCACCGTGCCCCACTACATCACCGGCGCGCGCTACCTCGTTCGCGCCGACAGCGGCATCGAGCAGCTCGCCGACTTCGAACACAAAAAGCTCGCGAGCACCAAGGGCACGACCCCACTCAAAGCCATCATCGCCGCGAACCGCGACAGGCTGATGGGCATCGAGGTCGTCGAAGTGCCCGACCACGAGGCGGCGGTGAAGCTGGTCGAATCGAAACAGGTCGACGGCTTCGCGATGGACGACGTGCTGCTCTACGGCCTGCGTGCAAGCCGGCCCGACCCGACGCAGTTCAGCGTGGTCGGCAAGTTCCTGACCGTCGAGCCGCTCGCGATCATGCTGAGCAAGGACGATGCGGAGTTCAAGCGCATCGTCGACGAAGAAATGAAGCGGCTGATCACCAGCCGACAGATCTACCCGATCTACGACCGCTGGTTCATCCAGCCGATACCGCCGAAGAACATCGCGCTCGGCCTGCCGGTGAACTACCTGCTGAAAGACTTCTGGAAGTACCCCAGCGATTGGGTGCCGAACTGAGCACCCCGTTCCAGCATTGCCGCCTCAACGCCCGCTCGCGCGCGTGCGTTTCGCCACGAAGGCCACGCCACGGTTCACGTCGGCCGGGCTCGGCATGCACCATGATCCTCCGGCTCGAAGCAGCGCAGATTCAGCGCGGCCGAGCAATCCAAATTGAAGGGAACCGTTTGATGTTGAATCGTTCGTTGCTGAGCGTGGCTGTGGTCGCGCTGTTCGCGATCTCGGGTTGCGCGACCGAAAGTTCGCGCTCGCTGCAGGTCGAAAAAGTGCAAGCGGCTGC
>JAYSMB010000517.1:0-4718 GCA_043725065.1 Burkholderiales bacterium | reverse complement strand
CCGAGTATTTCCGGATCGCTTCGCACGACGGACTGGAAGCGCGGCTCGGTCAGCTCTACCCCGAGCCGACGGAACGCGAGCGCGAGCGGTTGCGCTATCAGATGCGGCTCGATTTCGAGATCGAGACGATCCTGAAGATGGGCTTTCCCGGCTACTTCCTGATCGTCGCCGACTTCATCAACTGGGCGCGCGACAACGGCTGCCCGGTGGGGCCGGGGCGCGGCTCGGGCGCCGGCTCGCTGGTCGCCTACTCGCTCAACATCACCGGCCTCGATCCGCTGCGCTATGGGCTGCTGTTCGAGCGCTTCCTGAATCCGGAGCGGGTGTCGATGCCCGACTTCGACATCGACTTTTGCCAGGCCAACCGCGACCGCGTTATCGACTACGTGAAGCACAAGTACGGGCGCGACGCGGTCAGCCAGATCGCGACCTTCGGCACCATGGCGGCGAAGGCGGCGTTGCGCGACATCGGGCGCGTGTTGGGCATGAGTTACGGTCACGTCGATTCAGTGGCAAAGCTCGTGCCGGCGCCGCCAGGCAAGACCGTGACCTTGCGCCGGCCGCCACCGCGCTCCGAAGACGGACACGACAAGGCCGAAGAAGGCGTGATCTACGCGCGCCGCGAAGCGCCCGAGATCGAGCAACGCGAGAAGAACGAGGTAGAGGTCGCCGAGCTGCTCGCGCTGGCCGAGCGCGTCGAGGGCATCGTTCGCAACGTCGGCATGCACGCCGGCGGCGTGCTCATCGCGCCCGGCCGCATCACCGACTTCTGCCCGCTCTACATGCAGCCGGGCAGCGAGAGCGCGGTCAGCCAGTTCGACAAGGACGACGTCGAGGCGATCGGCCTCGTCAAGTTCGACTTTCTCGGCCTCGCGACCCTGACCATCCTCGAGCTGGCCAAGGATTTCATCGTCGCCCGCTATCCCGAGCGCGCCGGCTTCGACTACGACAAGCTGCCCCTCGACGACCCCAAGGTCTATGCGATCTTCTCCGAAGGCCGGACCGAATCGGTGTTCCAGTTCGAAAGCGGCGGCATGCAGCGCATGTTGCGCGAGGCCAAGCCGACCCGGCTCGAGGATCTGATCGCGCTCAACGCCATGTTCCGGCCCGGGCCGATGGAAAACATCCCGAGCTTTTGCCTGCGCAAGAACGGCAAGGAGACGGTGACCTACCCGCATCCCCTGCTCGAGCGCGTGCTCGGCGAGACCTACGGGATCATGGTCTACCAGGAACAGGTGATGGAGGCGGCCCGGTTGATGGGCGGCTATTCGCTGGGCGGCGCCGACCTGCTGCGCCGCGCCATGGGCAAGAAGAAGCTCGACGAGATGGCCAAGCACCGCGCCATCTTCCGCGAGGGCGCGGCCAGAAAGGAAATCTCGGCGGAGGTCGCCGACGAAGTGTTCTCGCTGATGCTCAAGTTCGCCGGCTACGGCTTCAACAAGTCGCACGCTGCCGCGTATTCGCTGCTTGCGTATCACACGGCGTGGATCAAGGTCCACTACGCGGCGGAGTTCTTCGCCGCCAACATGACGGTCGAGCTCGACAACAGCGACAAGCTGAAGTCCTTGCTCGTCGATGCCAAAACCTTTGGCGTGACGATCGCGCCGCCCGATATCAACGCCGGAACGTATCGCTTCGAGCCGGTCTCGGCGCGCGCCGTTCGCTATGGCCTGGGCGCGGTCAAGGGCACCGGGCAGGGCGCGATCGAGGCGATCGTCGCCGCGCGCCAAAGTGGCGGGGCGTTCACCAGCCTGTTCGATTTCTGCGCCCGCGTCGACCGCGGCCGCATCAACCGGCGCGTCGTCGAAGCGCTGATCAAGTCAGGCGCTTTCGATGCGTTCGGCGGCGAAAGGTCGGTCCTGCTCGCCAGCGTCGGCCTGGCCCTCGATTGGGCCGACACGCAGGCGGCGCACGCCGACCAGGGCGGCTTGTTCGACTTCGGCGCCGATGCCGGCGATACGCACGGTGCCAGTACGCACGAGCCCGCGCTCGTCGCGGCCGTGCCCTGGAGCATCAAGGAGCGGCTCACGCTCGAGAAGGGCGCGCTCGGCTTCTATCTTTCCGGCCACCTGTTCGACCAGAGCGCTGCCGAAGTACGGCGCTTCGCCAAGCTCAAGCTCGCCGACGTGATCGACAGCCGCGAGCCGCTGCTGCTGGCCGGCATCGTCTCCGATCTGCGCGTCGTCAACGGACAGCGCGGCCGTGTCGCCATCTTCAAGCTCGACGACGGTAGCGAGTCCATGGAGGCGGTGGCCCACGAAGAGCTGCTCAACGCGAACCGCGAGCTGCTCAAGGACGACGAGCTCGTGATCGTGCAAGGCAAGGTCCAGCCCGATCGCTTCTCGGGCGGGGTTCGGCTCAATGTGCAAAGCGTCTGGGATCTCGCCGCGGCGCGCTGCCGCTTCGGCAAGTATTTGCGCGTCGAGGTCAACGGCAGCGTGCCGCCGGTGGCCGAAGTGCTGCGCGAGTTTCCTTCGCGCCGTCTCGTCACCGAGCACGGCGAATCGCCGCAAGGACTCGTGGTTCGACTCGCGCTGTTGCGCGAGCACGCGGCCGGGGAGATCGACCTCGGCGATTCGTCGCGTTTCTATCCTTCCGAAGCCGCGCTGGCGCGTTGGAATGCCGCGGCCACGCACGGCCGCGCCGTCGTCGTCTACGACTGATACGGGGGGACCTTCTTTGCCGATGACCGAGAACGCCCTGCTCACCGGCCTCGTCCTCACCGGTGGTGGAGCGCGAGCGGCCTATCAGGTCGGCGTGCTGAAGGCGATCGCGCAGGTCCGCCGCGAAGCCGGCGCCATGGACACCGGCAATCCTTTCCCGGTGATCGCGGGCACCTCGGCCGGCGCCATCAACGCCGCTGCGCTCGCCTGCCGGGCCGACGACTTCGACGGCGCGGTGGCCGGCATCTGCGAGGTCTGGGAAAACTTCCGCGCGGAGCAGGTCTATCGGTCCGATTCGCTCGGTGTCATCCGCACCGGTGCGCGCTGGCTGACCATGATGTCGATCGGCTGGGTGATCGCACGCTGGCGCCGCGCCCGGCCGCGCTCGCTGCTCGACAACAAGCCACTCGAGGCGCTGCTCGGTCGCATGGTCAGCACCGAGCGGTTGCACCAGGTGATGAAGCAGGGACATCTGCACGCGCTCGCGGTCACCGCGTCGAGCTACGGCTCGGGCCTGCACGTCACGTTCTACGACGCGATGGTCGACATCCTGCCGTGGACGCGCTCGCAACGTCTCGCCGTGCGCGCGCCGATCACGGTGGCACATCTGCTTGCCTCGTCGGCGATTCCGTTCGTCTTTCCGGCGGTGGCTCTCGACATCGACGGCCAACAGGAATATTGCGGCGACGGCTCGATGCGCCAGGCCGCGCCGATCTCGCCGGCGGTGCATCTGGGGGCAGAACGCATCCTCGTCGTCGGCGCCGGCCGCATGCACGAACCGCCGGGCGAGCGCCCCTCGAGAAGCGAGTACCCGAACCTGGCGCAGATCGCCGGCCACGCGCTCTCGAACATCTTTCTCGACGCGCTGGCGGTCGACGTTGAGCGGCTGCAGCGCATCAACGCGACCCTCGCCCTCTTGCCGCCGCGGTCGCGCGCGGAGACCAGCCTGAAGCCGATCGAGGTGCTGGTGATCGCGCCGAGCGAGCGCCTCGACGACATCGCGTCGAAGCATCTGTCGAGCCTGCCGCTGCCGATCCGCGCCATGCTGGGCGGACTCGGCGTTTCGGGCCGCGGCGACGACGCGCGGGGCGCGGCGCTGGCGAGCTATCTGCTCTTCGAGGCACCCTATACGCGCGAACTCATCGCCTTGGGCGTGCACGACACCCTGGCGCGTCGAGACGAGGTGCTTGCGTTTTTCGGCTGGGGCGAGCAGGCCGCCGCGGCGGCGCAATGAATTCGGGGCTTCGGTCGCGGCGCGCCGCGAACCCAAGCCCCGAGGGCGGAAACGCGTGAAGCGCTTTACTTCGTCGCTGTGCTGGCAGCCGCAGGCTTCTTCTCGGCCTTTTCAGCCTTCTTCTCGGCGCGCTTTTCCTTCGCGTCCTTGACGTTTTCCTTCAAGGCGTCCTTTTCTTCCCTGGCGTTCGAGGCGACGGTCGAAGCGCCGCCCTTGACGGCGGAGGCGGCCTTCGAGGCGGTGGCCTTGGTGGCGGAGGCTGCTTTCTCGACCGCGCCCGTGCTGGCAGAGGCGGCGGCCTTGACGGCGGAGGCTGCCTTGGCGGTGACGGGTGCCTCGGTCTTGGCGGGCGCCTTCATCGGAGCTCCGGTGAAGGTGGCGCCGTTGACCGTGAGGCCGCCTTCGGAGAACTTCCCGGCGTTCTTGTCGCCCACGCCCTTGACGCGGACGACCATGTCGTTCCAGTCCTTGAAATCGCCCTTCTTGCGCTCGTTGACGATCAGCGTCGAGATGACCGGGCCGATGCCCTTCACGGCCTCGAGCTCGGCCTGGGTACCCTTGTTGGCGTCGACGGCAGCGAACGCCGTGGCCGCGATCAGCGTGGCGAGCGCGACGATGAATTTCTTGAACATGCGTAGATCTCCTGGGTTGGTGTGGTCGGCATTCGGGAGTCTCCCTCCAGCGCCGGCGGCCACGCGGCTCGGGCCGCGCCGCGCCCCTTCGTAACGGCTGCCGCCGCGTTCGGGTTGACAGCGAATGGCCCTTTCAGCCCTGCAGGCGCAGCCAGTCGACGTAACGGGCGACGCCCGAGGCCACGTCGG
>JAYSMB010000516.1:0-2013 GCA_043725065.1 Burkholderiales bacterium | reverse complement strand
CGAGGGCGCGGCAGGATCGACCTTGCCGCGCTACGCAGTGGCCGAGGTCCAGGTCAATGACAGCAATGCCGGTGCGCAGCGCGAAGCTCCGCTGCAGGTTGGTCGACTCAATCTTCGGCTCATGCTGGCGCGTGATGCCGGTGAAGGCTATGCCACGCTCGGCGTCGTTCGCTTGATAGAGCGTCGCGCCGACAACCGGGTCGTGCTCGATGCGCAGTATGTGCCGCCGATGCTTCATGTTCGCGGCAACGCGGTGCTCGAAGGCTATGTGCGCGAACTGCACGGCCTGCTGCACCAGCGCGGCGAGGCGCTCTCGTCACGGCTTGCTCAGCCCGGGCGCTCCGGTGTCGGCGAGATTGCCGACTTTCTCCTGCTCGAGACGGTGAACCGCAATGAGCCCCTGTTCGCGCATTTGGCGCAAGTGTCGGTGCTGCACCCGGAGCGCCTGTACGCCGCGTGCCTGACCCTGGCAGGAGATCTCGCGACCTTTCGCGACCGCCGGCGGCCCGGCCAGTATGGTGAGTACCGTCACGACGACCTGGCAAAGACGTTCAAGCCGGTCATCGACGACTTGCGCCAGTCCCTGTCGATGGTGCTCGAGCAGACAGCGATTCCGATCGAACTGCAGGACCGCAAGTACGGCATGCGCGTCGCTCTCATTCCCGATGTCGAATTGCAGCGCAATGCCAGCTTCGTGCTTGCGGTCACGGCACAGATGCCGGGCGAAGCGCTGCGCGCGCGCTTCCCGACGCAGGTCAAGATCGGGCCGGCGGAGCGCATTCGCGATTTGGTCAACCTGCAGCTCCCCGGTGTTGCGCTCAAGCCGTTGCCGGTGGCGCCAAGACAGATTCCCTACCACGCGGGCTTCAACTATTTCGAGTTGGAGACACGGGGCAGCGAAATGTGGCGACAGCTGGAGACCTCAGGCGGCTTGGCCATGCACATCGCCGGTGACTTTCCTGGTCTCGAACTGGAGTTCTGGGCAATTCGTTCGTGAAGTGGGTGTGCAGGCCAAGGTGACCGCGAGAACAGGACGATCATGAGCTCGAACGACAACAACGGCGATCCGTTCTCGGGGTTCGAATCCGAGCGCACCGTCATCAAGCCGAACGCGGGTCGAGCGGCACGGCCCGCGGCCCCGCAGGGCGGCGGCGCGGCCCCGGGCCCGGCGGCCGCGGCGCCAGAGGGCCGCGAGGCCCCACTCGCGCTCGACGCGCTGATGACGGCAAGCCTCAACCCGCTCGTTTCGGCGGCCGCGCCCCTGCTGAATGCCGCGCCCCGCATTCGCACCACCGCGCGGCATCCGAACCCGGCCGGGCTGAAGGACGCGCTCGCCGAAGGCATTCGAAAGTTCGAGGCCCAGGCCCGATCGGAAGGGCTGCCGAACGAGCAGGTGATCGCGGCACGCTACATCCTGTGCACGCTGCTCGATGAATCCGCTGCCGACACGCCCTGGGGAGGGTCGGGCGTATGGGCCTCGCAGAGCTTGCTCGTGCAGTTCCACAACGAGGCCTGGGGTGGCGAGAAGGTCTTCCAGCTCATGTCCAAGCTGGCCGAGAACGTGAACGCGAACCGCAACCTGCTCGAATTGCTGTACGTGGCGCTCGCGTTCGGATTCGAGGGCCGCTACCGGGTGATCGAGAACGGTCGTACCCAGCTCGACAGCGTACGCACGCGCCTGGCGCAGATGCTGCAACAGGGTCGTACGCGAGAGGCGGGGCTGTCGCCACGCTGGCAAGGCGTGCCCGCGCGCGCGGGACGCCTTGGCGACGGCGTCCCCTTGTGGGTCATCGCAGCGGTGCTGGCGCTCTTGCTCGCGGTCGTGTTCGTGCCGATGCGGCTCTCGATCAATGGCCGTTCGGATTCCGTGTTCGCTTCGCTCGCGGCGTTTGACGTGAAGGCGGCGCCCGTGGCGGCGGCGACGTTGCCCGCCGCGTCGACTCCGCCGAGGTTGGCGGCCTTCCTGAAGCCCGAGGTCGACCAGGGCCTGGTCCAGGTGCGCGATGGGCCGGA
>JAYSMB010000515.1:0-8379 GCA_043725065.1 Burkholderiales bacterium | reverse complement strand
GACCTGCCGATCTTCCTTGCCCACGGCACGGTCGACCCGGTCATTCCGATCGCCCGCGCCCGCCAGTCGCGCGACGCGCTCGTGGCGATGGGGCATGCGGTGGAGTGGCACGAATATCCGATGCCGCATTCGGTGTGCGGCCCGGAGATCGCCGACCTGGAGCGGTGGCTGCTCGGGCGCCTCGGCACCGCGCCGTAATGCGGCGCGCGGCTTACCACGTGCCTTGCGTCGCACTTCACGGGCGCCGCATCGCGATCCGGACTTCCCTGGCCTTCGCCGCATCGCTCGCGGCAGCGGCCAATCGCACCACTCGCGCCTGTTCGTCGGCATGCGCCTGGATGCCGTCGCGATCGAGCACATAGCCCATCGAGACGCTGAGCTGAAGGCCGACGGCCAGCAGAGCGAAGACCACCACCGCGGCAAAGCCCATGGTGTCGTCGATACGGTTTTGCTTGAAGTTCATTGCCTGCTCCACGTTTGCAGATGCGACTGCGAATGCAGCGCGCAGGGCAATGTCGCTCGTGCACGAGAAATGCGGAATGCAGAAGTCCGCATCCGCCTTGCGAACTATTCACACCCGACAGGGCGCGAAGCGAGACGCCGGCCAGCGCCGCGGACTACCAATGCGCAGGCAGGCGCTTGAGGATGGTGATCCGGCTCGACTTGACGGAGATGTAGCCGCCGAGGGTCAAATCCTTGAAGATGCGGCTGACCATTTCGCGTGAGGCGCCGACGCGCTCGGCGATGTCCTGCTGGGTGAGCCGCTCGCGCAACTCGAGCCGGCCTTCTTCGGTCGGATCCGAAAGATCGGTCAGCAAGCGCACGACGCGCGCATAGACGTCCTCGAGCGCCAGACTCTTGACGCTCTCCGTAGCGTGCCGCACGCGGCGAATCAGCTTGCGGATCAGATGCGAAGCGAAGTCGGGATGTGCGGCGATGAAGTCGCGCAGGTTGGTGCCGCTGACCACCGAACACGTCGTCGGTTCTAGCGTCATGACCGAGGCGCTGCGCAGGCCGCCGTCGAGGGCTAGCTCGCCGACGTACTCGCCGGGGCCGTGCGTCGTGATCACGACCTCCTTTCCCTCGGCGCTGGTCGAGTAGACCTTGACTCGACCGCTGAGGAGGATATAGAGCGAATCCGCCTCGTCGCCCTCGTTGATGAGCACCGAATGCGCCGGATAGGGCTTCACGCCCCGGCACAGGGCAAACGGTGGCTGCAGCGAAGCTCGAATCAAAGGCGAGTCGATTTACCTCAAACGCATCTCGAACGGGGAGGTGATCGCCTTGGTGCGATAGCGCTACCGCTTTGCTGCCCCACGGACGGGATCAGGTTCGACTTTTCTTCCGCGCGCTTTCGGCGCTCAGGATTGCAGAATGAAGTTTGCGCTTGGTCTCGAGATCGTCGAGATCGAGCCGCCCTCTGCGCGGATGCGGCGGAGTCGTCCCGGCTGCCGGACCGAACCAAACGTCGTCGAACGGCAGGCGGTGTCGATTGACCAAATCGAACTTTGTGTCTGCGGTAAGACCGGCTTGCCCGCCGGCCTTGATGACGAACTCTCCAGCGTAGACACGCGCCGTCTTCTGTGAGCTGGCGTACGCCACAACGACCACGCAGCCCCGCCCATCGTCGGCAGCATCTTCGACCTGCAACACGAGCGCCGGCCGTTCTTTCGGACCCGGCGTTCCGATTTCCTCGGGAAATCGACAGTCGACGACATCGGCCGCTTTGGCCCGGGGACGCCAGTAGACCGCGGTCAAGGCAGCAAAGACTCGACCACCCTGCCTCGCACCCTCGGCTCCGCTTTGGCAATGGCGGCGTGCTGGGTCTTGGTCAGGGGCATCAGGACTTCGGCTTCCCGGGCGACCAGGACTTCCTCGCGAAGGCGCGCGAGCGCATACAAGACCGTCTGCGTTTCGTTGAAGCCCAATCGCTTGGCCATTGCGCGCAGCGCCGGGCGCGAAACGGTGGTCAAAGTGTCTTCCTTGAAATTCAACACCAGCGGTTGTTTGCCTGAGACGGCAACGGGCATGACGGTTCTCCTGAAGCGCTGTGCGAGACTTTAGCTTATATACGAACTATATACACATTGTCAGCGCACGGGTGGTCCGAAGCTGCGCTCCGGCTTCCCCGCCCGCGCAAAAAGCCCGGCGACCTTCGGCAGATTCCGCTCGATGTCGCTGATCCGGGTCGGCCCCGAAGGGTGGGTGCTGAGCAGCTCGACCTGCGAGCGCTTGTTCGCCGCCGCCATCTTCTGCCAGAGCGTGATGCCGGCCCGCGGGTCGTAGCCGGCCCGGGCGGCGAGCTCCAGGCCAACCAGGTCAGCCTCGGTCTCGTCGGCGCGGCCGAATTGCAGGGTGAGCAACCGGCCGCCCATGTCGGCGAGCAGCCGACCGCCATTGCCGAGGCCGAGGATCGCCGAGCCGAGCTCGATGGCGCCGCGCGTGGCCATGGTCTTGCCCATTTGCTCGCGCGCGTGCTCGCGCAAGGCATGGGTCATTTCGTGGCCCATGATCATCGCCACCTCGTCGTCGTCGAGTTGGAGCTGGTCGAGGATGCCGTAATAGAAGGCGATCTTGCCGCCCGGCATGCAGTAGGCGTTGATCTGCTTGCTGCCGATCAGGTTGACTTCCCAGCGCCACTGACGCGCGCGCGGATTCCACTCGTAGGTGTACGGGATGATGCGCGCGGCGATGGCGCGCAGGCGCTGCACCTGCGGGTGGCCCGCGGGGCCGAGTGCGCCGCGCTGCGAAGCCTGGCTCAGCATCTGCGCGTATTGCCCGGTCGCCGCACGCTCGACGCTTTCGGCCGGGACGAGCATCGACAGCGACGAAGGCGGGCCGACGTCGACGCCTTCGCGCGCGCTCGCCGGCACGCCGGCTGCGACGAGCACGCCAACGCCGGCGAGCTGTACGAACCCGCGCCGGCGCAGGCCGGCGCACGCGCATCCGGTGCTCCAACAGCAGGTGATGCGAGACGGTGCTGTGGTCTCAGTCATGGGCCTTGGCGGAGTGGCGTTCGTCGTCGCCTTCGAGCATAGCGACGGCCGGACGCAGGACGAGCAGCAGGGCCAATGCCGGCAGGGCAACAACGGTCGATACGATGAAGAACGCCGGCCAGCCGATCGATTGCGCGAGCACGCCGGCGAGCGGCCCGACCCAGACCCGGCCGACCGACGCGAACGCGCTCAGCAAGGCGAACTGGGTGGCGCTGAAACGGCGGTTGCACAAGCTCATCAGGAAGGCGACGAACGCGGCCGTGCCCATGCCGCTGGTGATGTTCTCGCTGGCGATCGCCATCAGCAGGCCGCCATCGACCGGCGTCGCCTCGGCGAGCTTGACGAGGCCCCAGTCGAACGGCGGGATCGTCAGCCCGGGCAGCGCGCCTCGGCCATGCACGGCGAGCCACCAGAAGCCGAGGTTGCCGAGCATCTGCAGGATGCCGAACAGCATCAGCGAGCGCCACAGGCCGAGCCGGATCATCAAGCCGCCGGCGATGAGTGCGCCGGCGATGGTCAGCCACAGGCCGATCACCTTGTTGACGACGCCGACCTCGGCCGTGCTGTACTGCATCGCCTGGAGCAGAAAGGGCGTGAGCAACGCGCCGGCGAACGCATCGGGCAGCTTGTAGAGGACGATGAAGGCGAGGAATGGCGCAGCGCCGGGCTGCGCGAAATAGCTCTTCAGGCTACCGAGCAAGGTCTCGAAGCGCGCGCGTCGCGCCGCCCACGCCACCAACGGCAGCGTGAACGCAATGCCCGCGAACAAGGCCACGAGGTCGGCCCAGCGCTGTTGCAGAGAAGGCGCGATGCTGCTCGACGCGAACAGCGGCGACACCCATTCGCGCGCCAGCGGCGAGAACACGTAGCGCGTCACGACGAAGCCGGTCGCCACAGCCAATGCGACGGCGAGAAAACCGAACACGTCGTTGCGCGCGACGCTTGTCGGTCGCAGCGCGTTGACAAGGCGCGGCACCAGCAACGCCGAGACCACTGCCGCGCCGATCATGAACAGCGCCATGACGCGATAGACCTCGGGCCAGCTCCAGCCGCCGCCCTGGCGCGGATCGACCCAGATGAAGGCGATGCCGCCGGAAAGAATCATCGCCAGCCGATATCCGAGTACGGTGAGCGAAGAGCCGAGGCCGCGCTCGGCGGCGGGCAGCAGGTCGGTGCGATAGGCGTCGACGACGATGTCCTGCGACGCCGACAGCCACGCGACCAGACCGGCGAGCAAGGCGAAGGCGCCGAGCGCCGAAGCCGGCGGCGTCTCGGCGATCCAGAACAGCGCTCCGGCCAGCGCGAGCTGCGTCAGCACCAGCCAGCCGCGGCGCCGGCCAAGCCAGGGCGGCTCGAAGCGATCCATGAGCGGCGCCCACAGGAACTTGAAGGTGTAGGGCAGGCCGACCAGGCTGAGGAAGCCGATCGTCGCGATGTCGATGCCGTCGGCACTGAGCCAGGCCTGCATCGCCTGTCCGGTGAGCGCCAGCGGCAACCCGGAGGCGAAGCCGAGCACGGTGACCGCGCCGAGGCGGGCGGCCCGGTCGAGGCGCGCGCGGGTTGCCGCGCCGCGGGCGGGCGAGAGGGTCATGCGGGGATTCTAGGGAGGCGAGTGCGGTGCCCTCGCCACGGCCCTCACCCCGGCCCTCTCCCGCAAGCGGGAGAAGGAGCTGAGCCGACAATGGCGCATGTCTCCGCCGACCCGCGCCGCCGCTCCCGCGTTCGGCTCCGACGACTTTCGCGCCGCGCTCGCGATGTTCGCCACCGGCGTGACCATCGTCACCGCGCTCGACGCGTCGGGCCAGCCGATCGGCCTGACCGCGAACTCGTTCAACTCGGTTTCGATCGAGCCGCCGCTGGTGCTCTGGAGCCTGTCGCGGCAGGCCGGCTCGATGCCGGCCTTCGAGCGCGGCTCGCACTACGCGATCAACATTCTCGCCGCCGGCCAGCATGCGCTGGCCGAGCGCTTCGCGAGCAAGGACCTCGACCGCTTCGACGGCGTCGCCTTTCGCGCCGGCGCCAGCGGCGTGCCCTTGCTCGACGGCGCCGCCGCCGTCTTCGAGTGCTTCAACCGCAGCCGCTACGAGGAGGGCGACCACGTCATCTTCGTCGGCGAGGTCGAGCGCTGCGTTCGCAGCGAGGGTGCGCAGCCGCTGATCTTCCACGGCGGGCGCTACTTCACCGAGTTGCCGGCTGTGACGGTGCGGCCTTGGGCGACGGCTGGATCGGCAAGCCGGCCGAGATAGCCGCGCACCCGCTCGTCGGTCCGCAGCTCGGCAAGCGAGTGTTGAACTGCGGTTCGTCGAACAGGTGAACCCGCGGCTCGGCGCTCTGCGCCCGTTGCATCAGCGCCTCGGGCCGCGTGCGTCGAAAGCGCCGCACCTGATACGACTGATGGTAGTGAATCGCTACGCGGTCGCGCTCTCCGTAGCGAACGGCATGATCTGGCCATCGATCAGCACCCGCCCCGCACTCGGCGCATCGCTGCCGGTGATCAGCTCGAACAACGTGGTCTTGCCGGACCCGTTCGGCCCCATGACGCCGACGAGCGCCGGGCCCTCGATCGTGAAATCGGCTTCGAGCGAGAAGGTGACTTGCGGCCGGAGCAGCCCGCGCGTGTAGCGACGGGCGAGCCTCTCGACGTGGAGCAGGGGCGCGCTCATCGTCAAACGCCCGGCGGGAAGAAGTGTCGCGCGAGCTATGGCCTTTCTACGGCGCGATGTGCTCGGCGCTGCTGATCGTCACCTACGTGCCGGCGCTGTCGCTGTGGTTGCCGCACCTTCTGGCACGTTGAGCGGACGTTTGCGGCGCCGGCTGCGCTCCTACTTGCGCGCCGGCCGCTTGCTGTCGTCGATGTCGACGTAGGCCCAGAACTGGCTGCCGTAGAGCGGCGCCCGGTAGCCAAGCAGCCAGGGTTGCATCAGGTAGCTGACGATGCGGTGCACGTTGAATTTCTGCGGCATGTAGGCAGTGAGGATATCGTTCGCTTCGCGGATCAGGGAGAGCCGCTCGGGGCCGTCGGGCAGGGCTTGCATGCGGCGGTAAAGGTCGTCGAACTTCGCGTCCTTGAAGCGCGACAGGTTCTGGCCGCCGGCGGCCGGGCCGTAGAGATTCAGAAAACTGTCCTGCACGTCGGGCGAGCCGTTGGAATCGGCGAGTTGCCAGACCATCAACTGGCCTGCGCGCGCTGCCTTCAGCTGCTCGGGCCACTGTGCGGTCCGAAAGCGCAGGCGAATGCCGATCGCATCCATGTTCTTCTTCCACAGCTCGTCGAACTGGCGCGAAAGCGCATCGGGCGTGGTGGCGTACTCGATAACGAGAGGGCGGCCATCCGGTAGTTCACGCCAGCCGTCGCCATCGCGATCGACGTAGCCGAACATGTCGAGCAGGGCCTTGGCGCGCGGCACGTCGAATTCGCTGTTCTCGCTCCGATAGGCGGGGTCGTAGCCATACCCGCCCGGGGAGATGATCGATTGCGCCGGGATCGCCTGGCCGCGGCGCACGCCACGTATCTCCTGGCCAATGTCGGTGGCGAGACTCATGGCACGGCGAAGCGCCACCTTGTCGGGCGACATCCCGCCGACGATGGGGTCCTCCATGTTGAAGTAGTAGTAGGTCCGGTCCGGGTTGGCGAAGCGATCCATGCGAATGCCCCGCCTTGCCAGATACGGCGCGATGCGACCCCCGGGCACCGCCTGATTCGCGAAGTCGAGCGGTACCGAAATCAGGTCGAAATCGCCGTTGAGGAACGAGAGCCAGCGCGGCTGGCTCTCCTCGATGACCGAGATTTCGACACGATCGATCATCGGCAGGCGCCTGCCCTTCAAGCGCCGCAGCAAGGCCTGGCCTTCGGCGTCGTCGGCTGCGGGCTCGCCGTCGAAGCGCAACTCGCGATACTTCGAGTTGCGTTCGAACACCATGCGCGAGCTGCGACGCCACTCGACGAGCCGGAACGCGCCCGTTCCCACCGGATGTTCGCCGATGCGATCCCCGTAGAACTCGACCACCTCGCGCGCCACGGCACCGAATCGACCGCTGGTGGCAAGGGCATCGACGAAGCGCGGGCGTGGATCCGCCAGACGGAATTGCAGCGTATAGCGGTCGATGGCGCGCACGCCTTCGACCTCGCGGTCGTAGTCGAAAGGTTTCTTGTTCTGGAGCGCGTCCTTGCGCAGGGCATCGACGCCGAGCGCGCCCTCTTCGCTGTAAAGGGAATAGCTCGGGCTCTTGTTGGCGGGGTCGAACAGCCGCTTCCAGGAGTAGACGTAGTCGGCGGCGGTGAGCTCGCGTGGCTTGCCCTTGAAGGCCGGGTCGTCGATGAAGTAGATGCCCGGCTTGATGCGGACGGTCCAGGTACGAAAGTCGTCGCCGACCTCGGGCATGGCGACGGCCGTATGCGGCACGATTTTCGCAGGCCGCGCCAGGTAGTCGAACCGATAAGGCGCCTCGAACAGATGCGAAGTCACGATGATCGAGTAGAGATCGTTGATCTTCGCCGGATCGAAGCTGGTTTCAGCGACGACGAAGGCGTAACGCAATACCTTCTCCGCAGTGGAACTCGCGGCAGCTCCCGGCGCCTCGGCAGGCGCCGCCAAGGGCGCCCCGAGCAGCAACGGCGCCGCGAAGATCGCCTCGCGCCGCCTCATGCCACGGCCCTCTTTTGTGCAGCCGCGTCGATGTCGACGTACTGCCACCAGTCGAGCCAGAAGGGCGGTCGCCGGTAGCCGATCAACCAGGGAAAGCTCAGGTCGGTGATGACGCGGTGCACACCGGTACGGTACGGCACATAGGCTGCCGTCAGTGCGGTCGTCTCGTCGAACAGTGCCTGCCGCGCGAGCCCCGTCGGCAAGGTGCCCATCTGTTCGTAGATCCTGTCGAACTCAGCCAGGTGAAATCGGGCGATGTTGCCTTTGCCGACCGAGCCGCCGTAGAGCCGATCGAGCGAATTCTGCCCGTCGGGCGACGTCGCGCCGGAGGTCACTTTCCACAGCATGAACCTGCCGGCGCGCACCGACTTGAGGTTCTCCGGCCACTGCGCCGTCTTCAGCACGGCGCGCAGGCCCAGTGCGTCCATGTCCTTCTTCCACAACTCGTCGAGCGCGCGCGATGTCTGATCGGACTGCGTCGACATCTCCAGCAGCAGCGGCCGGCCGTCGGGCCGCTCACGCCGGAGCGCGTCGCCCTGCGCCGTGCCATGGTGCTCGGCAACGACGTCGGTCGCGAGATCCGCGACGCCCGGCATGGCCAGGCCATTCCTGCGCAGTCGATGCTGTCGCCGATGCTCGAGGGCTACCGGAGCGACCTGCGTACCGACATGAGCCAGTACGACCCGGCGCGGGCCAAGGCCCTGCTCGACCTGTACGGCTATGTCGATCGCGACGGC
>JAYSMB010000514.1:0-2110 GCA_043725065.1 Burkholderiales bacterium | reverse complement strand
GCCGACGGCACGCTTCGAATCCGGAAACTCGAGCGCGGTTCGGCCGGACTGTTCGGCCTGCTCCACGACCCGCAACGCAAGGCAGGGTCGATCGCCGAGATGAACGATTCGGTCGGGCGGGCGCTCGCCGCCGACGATGACCGTATCCGGGCCGGCGCAAAGGCGAAGGCTCGGCGGAAGTGATCGCGCTCGACACCAACTTGCTCCTGCGCCTGCTGCTGCGAGACGACGCGTCGCAAGCGGAGCGCGCGCAAGCGTTGTTCGACGCCAATGCCGAGCGAGACCGTGCCTTGTTCGTCAGCGACGTGGTACTCGCCGAGCTTGCCTGGGTCTTGCGCAGTCGCTACGGGCTGGCGTCCGAGCCCATCGGACGAGCCGTCAAGGGTTTGCTCGGCAACGCGACCCTGGCCTGGCAGTCGCCCGATGCGGCCGCAAGAGCGCTCGAACTCTACGAAGCCGGCGGCGTCGATTTCGCGGATTGCCTTGTCGCCGCTCTGGCCGGCGACCGGGGTTGCGAAGCTGTCGCCACCTTCGACCGCGGGATGCGGTCGCTTCCGGGGGTTCGTTTGATCTAAGCCTGCGTGGCGCTCGCCACGTCGGTCCGCGGAAAGTCGTCGCCCTTGTAGAGCAAGGGCAGTCCGCGCACCTTGGCGAGGGCATAGCCGAACACGTCACCGAAGTTCAACGCGGCCGGATGCCCGCTGCCCTTGCCGAAGGCGACAAAGGCCGCGTAGGCAGCATTCATCTCGCGCCGACGTGTCGACGACGATCACTTCGGCAGGCCGTGCTCGTCCCGCTCGGTCTTGTTCATGCCCGTGAGCGACGCGAGGCGCTCGATCTTGTCGACGACGACGGGGTTCGCAATCTGGAGAGCCACCGACTGCCCAATGTTGATGAAGTGATGGCTATTGTCATGCCACCAGGATCACCACGCACCCTCCCTAGACCTGCATGCTCATGATCTCCGAATACGCCTGCACCAGACGGTTTCTGACCTGCAGCGTCGCCTGGAATCCGATCTGCGCCTTCTGCATCGCCACCATGGTCTGCTCGAGGCTCACGGTCGGGTTGTCGAGCTGAACCTCGCGCTGCATGCGCGTGGCGTCGTTCTGCGTCTTGCTGACGGCATCGAGTGCCTGGCCGAGCGCCTTCCGGAAGCCCGCGCCTTCGACGCTGCCCGGCCTGGCCAAAGGCACACCATCGGTGCCGAGGCCGGCGCGGGCGACGGCCTGCGCGAAATCGAATGGTTTCATGGTGACGTTCATGGGTCACTCCTTGGCCGGCATCGTAAGCAGGCGAGCGCTGCGGCGGTGGCGGGAACTGGCGCGCCAATGCCCGGCTGTTCCGGCCATCCGAGACGGGGCCGATCCGAATAATCGCTCGCTAACCCGAGCTCTTTCCCTGCCGTCTCCCGGCCTGCCACGAACCCCCATGGACAACGCCGTCGCCCTCCCCAACCGCCCGCAAGACGGTTCGCCCATCTCGTTGGCCGGTCGCCTGGCGGCGATGCCGGCGCGCGCCAAGTTGAGCCTCGGCATCGGCATCGCCGCGCTCGTCGGCGTGGTGCTGGCGATGACGATGACGATGTGGAGCTCGCACGGCGACTACAAGGTGCTCTACGCCAACCTCGCCGACAAGGACGGCGGCGCGGTCATCGCCCAGCTGGCGCAGATGAACGTGCCGTACCGCATGTCCGAAGGCGGCGCCGCGATCCTGGTTCCCGCCGCGCAAGTGCATGACCTGCGCCTGAAGATGGCGACCGCCGGCCTGCCCAAGGGCGCGGTCTCGGGCTACGAGCTGATGGACAGCGCCCGCTTCGGCCAGACCCAGTTCCAGGAACGCCTGACCTTTCAGCGTGGCCTCGAAGGCGAGCTGACGCGCTCGATCGGCTCGCTCGCGGCGGTGCAGAGCGCGCGAGTCCACCTCGCGCTGCCGAACCAGAACGGCTTCTTTCGCGAGCAGCAGAAGCCGAGTGCTTCGGTGCTGCTCACCTTGCACGCCGGCCGCACAAGTGCACGACCTGCGCCTGAAGATGGCGACCGCCGGCCTGCCCAAGGGCGCGGTCTCGGGCTACGAGCTGATGGACAGCGCCCGCTTCGGCCAGACCCAG
>JAYSMB010000513.1:0-1621 GCA_043725065.1 Burkholderiales bacterium | reverse complement strand
CGGTCACGACCTCGGTGCGAAAGCCGCTGGCGCGCAGCAGCGTGCGCGCCGGCAGGCCGATGAAGGAGTAGCGTCCGAAGCGCTCGCCGCCGACCACCGACTCGAGGAGAAAGCTCAGGCGTCCGTTGCCGTTCGCGTCGCGGGCGAGCTTCAGGTACAGAGAAAGCGGCGTCTCGAGATCGGCGAAGGCTTCGGCGATCAGCGGGATGCGGTTGAAGCCTTGCAGCGCGAGGCTCTTGAATTCGATTTCGGTCATGGTCGTCGAGCCGGCACGATGCGCAGGGCTTGCTGGTGATCCGCCCGCGCGCAATGAAACGCGGTGGACATCGGACTTCGGATCAGCGGGTGAATGATCCCGCCACGTTCAACCGGCGCTCGCTTGGAACCGCGCCGGAGCCACCGCTTTCAGTGGCGGCCAGTCCTCAGGCATCGACGCCAGGGCCAGGCTCCCTGGTCCTCGGATCTTGTTGCGAACGTCATCAACGCGACCATGGCAAAAGTGTAGCAGCCGCAAAGCCCACCTTCGACCTGCGTGACGTTGCTTCGGCCGACCGACAATGCACGGGTTGTCAACAGCAGAACCTTCGAAGTGCAGACGCGGCGCATCCTGATCGTCGCCGAACGCGGCGAAGCTGCGCAAGAGATTGCGCAACCCCTGGACGAGGAAGTCGAATGCGCCGTTCGCTTGTCGGGCCGGTCTCAGGCCGATGTGACGGGAATGCCCCGGAACTGTCCCGCGACGGCCGCGCCGCTCGGTCGCGGATAGCGCTCGGGGTCGAAGCGGTTGAGCAGTTCCTTCTCGCGCGCCCGGGCGATCGCCAGGCTCGCGAGCTTGACGTGGCCGTAGCCGCGGATCGAGCCCGGCACGTTGGCGATCGCCACCGCGACCGCCGTCTTCTCCAGCGACAAGCCGGCGAGCAACTCGTCGACGCGCGTTTCGTACTCATCGATCAGGCGGCGCTCGAGCTTGCGCTCCTCGGTGCGGCCGAACGGATCGAAGGGCGTGCCGCGAAGCGCCTTGCCGCGCGCGAGCATCTTGAGCATGGGCAACAGCCAGGGGCCGAAGCGCCGTTTCTTCGGTGCCGCCGCACGGCCCCCACCCTTCGGCTTCACGAGCGCGGGCGGCGCCATGTAGAACTCGAGGGTTGGCTCGCCTTCGAACTGCTCGGCCAGGCGCTTCGCGAACTCGCCGTCGGTGTAGAGACGGGCGACTTCGTACTCGTCCTTGTAGGCCATGAGCTTGCGCATCTGCTCGGCCACGGCGCGAGACAGCGGCAGGCCGCCCTGCGCGCCTGACATCGCTTCTTCACGAGCGCGAACCGAAGCGACGAGCGCCAGATAGCGCTCGCTGTATCGCTTGCTCTGGTAGGCGCCGAGAAAGCGCACCGAGCGCTCGACGAGCTCGTCGAGGGTCTCGGCGTGCAAAGACGCCGGATCGGGCTCGTGCAGCAGCTCGCGACAAGCGACAGGATCGGCAGCGGCGAGCCGGCCGAGCGAGAACGCCGCCTTGTTGTTCTCGACCGCAACGCCGTTCAGCTCGATCGCGCGCTGCATCGCTGCCAGGCCGACCGGCACCAGGCCGCGCTGCCACGCATAGCCCATGGCCAGGATGTTGGAAACG
>JAYSMB010000512.1:0-1902 GCA_043725065.1 Burkholderiales bacterium | reverse complement strand
CGTGCGCATGGAGCTCGGCATCGTCGCCTTCGCCACCTTCTGGCCGATGCTGATCCTGGTGCAGTCGGCGGTGCAGCAGGTCGAGCCGCGCCTGCTGGAAGTGAGCCGCGTGCTCGGCCTCACGGCGCGCGAGCGGGCCTGCAAGATCGTCCTGCCGGCGATCGTGCCCCGGTTGTTCGTCGCCTTTCGCCTCGGCGTCGCGGTCGCGCTGGTGGTCGCCGTCACGGTCGAGATCGCGGCCAACCCGAACGGCATGGGCTACGCGATGATGATCGCGCAGCAGAGCTTCGAGCCGGCGCTGATGCTCGGCTGGCTGGCATGGATCGGCGTCGTCGGCTTCGCCGTCAACGCCGCGATGCTGCGCCTGCAGCGTGCCGTCGCGCGGCGCATGGGGGCCGTGCCGTGAACCGGCGTGCCAACCCGGCGGCCGGCGACTGGCTGGGCTCGGCGGCGGTGCTCGCCGGCCTGATCGTCCTGTGGTGGGCCGCGAGCAGCGCCGGCTGGGTGAGCCGCGTCTTCCTGCCCACGCCGCAGGCGACGCTCGAGAGCCTGGCCGAAGGCCTCAACCTCGGCGGCAGGGGCGACGGCGAGCTGCTCGCCTTCACGCTCGCGACCGTGTCTCGCATGCTCGAAGGCTGGCTGCTCGCGTCGTTGTTCGGCGTGCTGCTCGGCGCCGCGATCGGCGTCTCGCCCGGCGTGCGCGTCTGGGTGCAGCCGACGCTCGAGTTCATCCGTCCGCTGCCGGCCTCGGCGCTGCTGCCGCCGGCCATTTCGATCTTCGGGCTCAACCCGGCGATGGTGCTGTTCGTCGTCGCCTTCGGTGCGACGTGGCCCGTGCTGCTGGCGACGGTGCACGGCTTCGCCGCCGTCGAGCCTCGCCTTGCCGAAGTCGCGCGCTGCCTGCAGATGCGGCGCGCCGCCTTCGTCTGGAAGATCGGTCTGCCCAACGCGCTGCCCGACATCCTGGCCGGCATGCGCCTGTCGATGACGATCTCGCTGATCGTCGCCGTGGTCGGCGAAATGATCGCCTCGCAAAGCGGCCTGGGCCAGGCCATCCTGCTCGCGGCGCGTGCGTTTCGCGCCAGCGATCTCTTCGCCGGCATCGTGCTGCTCGGGCTGATCGGCTTCACGAGCAACGCCTTGCTGTCCCTTGCCGAAAAGAAACTGCTGCGCTGGCAGCGCCCCTGAAGGAGCTCATCCATGACCCGCCGATTCGTCGACCTTTCGATCTTCCTGGAGAACGACGTGCTCTCCGATCCGCCGGCCTTCGCGCCGAAGATCCAGTACTTCACCCACGAGCAGACCTACGAGCAGATCGCGCCCTTCTTTCCCGGCCTGAAGAAGGAAGACCTGCCCGACGGCGAAGGCTGGGCGGTCGAGCTGGTGCAGCTCTCGACGCACAACGGCACACATCTCGACGCGCCCTACCACTTCCACTCGACGATGGACGACGCCCTCGGCACGAAGAAGCCGTCGATCGCGATCCACGACGTGCCGCTCGAATGGTGCTTCCAGCCGGGCGTGAAGCTGGACTTCAGGCACTTCGAGGACGGCTACGTCGTGACCGCCGACGACGTCGAGGCGGAGCTGAAACGGGTCGGCCATGCGCTCAAGCCGCTCGAGATCGTGATGGTCAATACACGGGCCGGCTCGCGCTACGGCCACCCGGACTACGTGTCGTCGGGCGCCGGCATGGGCTACGAAGCGACGATGTACCTGCTGGAGCGCGGCGTGCGCCTGACCGGCACCGACGCCTGGAGCTGGGACGCGCCCTTCGTGCACACCGCGAAGAAGTACGGCGAATCGAAGGACGCGTCGCTGATCTGGGAAGGCCACAAGGCCGGCCGCGACATCGGCTACTGCCACATCGAAAAGCTGCACAACCTCGAGTCGCTGCCGGCC
>JAYSMB010000511.1:0-3993 GCA_043725065.1 Burkholderiales bacterium | reverse complement strand
GGCCCAAGGCCTCTTCCAGGTTGCGCCGCGCCGCGCCGGGCTGCTGCGCGGCGGCCAGCGCCAACGCCTCGCTGAGCTGCGCGTGTGCGGCGAGGTTTCGATTGGTCGCCGAGTCGCTCTTGCGCCAGAGTGCCGCCCGCCGCAGAGGCCGCGGCGGCCGCCTGCAAGGGCTGCCCGGCCAGGCGGGTCGCATTGGACAAGTACCACAGGGTGGCCGCAGCGCGACCGTCCCGGATGCCGGCCGCACGCTCTTCGTCGGCCAGCTTGCTCAACGACCGCTGCGCGTCCTGAGTGTGCCCCGCGAACAGCTCGGCCAGGGCGAGCCGACGGTGCAGGCCGCGTCGCTCCGCGCTGGTGAGGGTGGGTTTTGCGTCGTCGATGCGCACGGATTCGCGAGCCGCGGCCTGGGCATCGCCGACGCGGCCGACCATCGCCAGGGGCAGGATTCGAAACGACTGATCGAGTGCGGTCTCCCCGTCCAGGGCTCCGTAGAAAGCGATCGAACGTTGAGCGTTGTCGTCGACCACGGCGACGGCGGCCGGATAGTCGCCCGCGTCGGAAAGGACTCGGGACAGGGTGCGCTGAATCCGGATCGAGTCGGAGTTGCGTGGACTCTCGAGGCGGTCGAAGTCAACCCGGGCGCGCTCGAGGAGCCGCCGCGCATCGGCCCATTGACCGGCCCGCCACAAGGTGTAGCCCAGGTTGCCGCGCGCGGTCGCGACGTCGGTGCCGCGCTCAGGCCCTTGCAGGTCGAGCATCGGTTCGATCGCGCGACACAAGGCCACCGCTTCGCGCTGGCGACCCTCGGCGCTGTAGACCAGGGACAGCACGATCCGCGCCTCGACCACCGGCCAGGCATTGGCGCCGTAATGCGCCTGGATGCGTGGCAAAGCCTCGGTGAGGACCGCGACGGCTTCCGCCGATCGGTACAGGTTGTTCAAAGCGCCGGCCACGAGCGTCGGCAGGTTGAACCAGGTCTCAGCCTGCGCCGCCGAGTACGGCGCCAGCACCGACTGCGCTTGTCGCAGGCTCGACAGTGCCGGCTCATAGCGGCCGTGCCGCGCCTGCGCGGCGCCCAGTTGATACAACGCCATTCCCCTCTCGGCGCTGCCCTGCCCGTACAGCGTTGCCGTCTGGGCGACCTGCGCTTCGGCCAGGGGCAAGGCGCTTTGCTCGTCGCCGAGCGTGAGGTAGATATCGATCAAGGCAGCGCGCACGGCCGCGCTCGATTCCGGCTCGCTCGCCAGGCGTGACGACAGCTCGCGCTGGCCGCGATCGAGCAGATCCCGCGCCGTGAGCTCGCGGCCCTGGGCCCGCGCCGGGCCGGCCTCGTTGAACAGATCGATCAGAAAGCCCTGCACCGCGCGCACCCGCTCGGCCTCGCGGCGGGCCCGCCCGGCTTCGGCTTCGGCACGCCGCGCCTGTGCGCGCGCAAGGTCCGCCTGCCAGAGCGCCACGCCGGTGCCGGCGAGCAGAGCCAGCAGCGCCAATGTTCCGGCCACGCTCGCCGTGCGGTGGCGACGCAGCCATTTCCACAAGCGATAGCCGGCGCTGTCGGGGTGCGCGAGCACGGGCCGGCGATCGAGCCAGCGCTGCAGGTCCTGCGCCATCGAGACGGCGCTGTCGTAGCGCTCGGCCGCGGCCTTGCGCAGCGCCATCAGCACGATCGCGTCGAGCTCGCCGTGCAGTTGCTTGCGCAATGCCGACAAGGTCAGGCCACAGCGCTCGGCCGACTGCGCAGTTGCTGCGTTGCTCGGCGCTGCCGGGTCGGCCAGGAGAATCGCCTCCTCCAGAGCGGCCCGGCCGCCGTGCGCCGGGCGATAGGGGCTCACGCCGGCCAGCAGCTCGTAGAGCACCACCCCGAGCGAATACACATCCGCCGCCGTGCTGGTGGGACGGCGCTCGATCTGCTCGGGCGCGGCATAGGTCGGCGTCATCGCCGCGCTGCCGAATTCGGTCCGGTCCGGGGTGGCGACCGGGCCGGGCTGGCCGTCGTCGAGCAGCCGGGCGATCCCGAAGTCGAGCAGGTGCACGGTGCCGTCGGCCGCGACCTGGATGTTGGACGGCTTGAGATCGCGATGCACGACCAGGTGCTTGTGCGCATGGCTCACCGCCTGCAAGGCCTGCAGCACGAGCGCGACGCGTGCACGCAGGCCGAGCGAATGACGATCGGCCCAGGCATTGATGGGCTCGCCCTCGACCAGCTCGAGCGCCATGTAGGGCTGGCCGGCCGCGTCGATGCCGGCGTCGTACAGGCGCGCGATGTTCGGATGCGACAGCGCCGCCAGGATCGCGCGCTCGCGCGCGAAGCGCTCGGCCAGCCGCGCCGGAGCCGGCCCTTGCAGCGGCAGCTTGAGCGCCACCTGGCGCTCGAACGCGCCGTCGCAGCGCTCGGCCCGCCACACCACGCCCATGCCGCCCCGGCTCAGCAGCGAAATCAGGCGCCAGGGCCCGATCCGCTGGCCGGCGGCGGGCTCGCCGGCGGAGCCGCGCCGCAGGACGGCGAAGGCTTGGCCGGCGCCGTCGCGCCACAGGGAATCGAGCGGCTCGGCGGCGACACCCGGAACCTCGCCTTCGGTCGACGACCCGTCGGCGTCGTCTTCGCTCAGCGCCTGCAGATGCGAGCGCAAGTCGGCGTCTTCAGGGGCCAGGGCCTCGATCCAGGCCGCGCGCGCGAGCACGGGCAGCGCCTGCAGCTCGTCGATCAGTTGCGCCAGCCGGGCCAGGCGTTCGGGGGACAAAGGCATGCTCGATGGGTGCCGGTTAGACGATGCCGAACCGCAGCCTGAGGCCCGCTATTCCATCGCCGCTTTCAGGATCGTTCGGGCCTTCAGCCACTGGCGTCGCACGGTACGCACGTTGACCCCCAGCGCCTCGGCGATCTCGGCCTCGCTCAGGCCGGCGTAGCAGCGCATTTCCACGATCGAGGCCAGCCGCTCGTCGATGCGCACCAGCTCGTCGAGCGCCTCGTGCAGGCGGATCATATGCGCGTCGTGCAGCGTGAGCGATTCGGCGAGGTCGGTGTCCAGCGTCACCCGAATCAGGTCGCCGCCGCGCGACTGCGCGCGCCGCCGGCGGATGAAGTCGACCACCACGAAACGCATGGTGCGCGATGCGGAGCGCATGAAATGCTGGCGGTCGGCGAACGACAGCGGCGCGGCCTGGGCCAACCGCAGGTACGACTCATGGACGAGGCCCGTGGTGTCGAGCAACGTGATCGGCTCGTTGCGCCGCAAATGCGAGCTCGCCAGCCTGCGCAAGCGCTGGTAGAGCTCGTCGAACAAGGCCTCTGCGGGCTGCGGGTCGGGCACGGCGCTGGAATTGCCTATGAAAAAAGCCCCGTTCGGGGCCTTGTCAAAAGGTCATTGGCGCCGGAGGCAGGCGAACCTCATTGTCATACAAGGCTTTCGACGCGAAATGGAGATTTCGTACCCCCAAAGGAATCCCGAAGAGCTTGGGCTGCCATGAGCCGGTCTGAATGCGTGGAAGGCGCGGGCTTGGCTCCGGTCGCTGTCCACCCTCACATTTCACGTTCTGGTAGTAGTTATGGACTCAACGTCACCGAGGAGCACTGAAACGCAAATACATCAAGGAAATGGTGCGCCCTGAACTTTTTCACCGACCCAGCCATGCCGTGAGCTGCTTGGCACGCCGTGTCTCTGCTGGCCATCGAAAGCGTTGTTTGGTCGTAGGTGATGCCACCGGTAGTGACACGGATAGCTTCCTCCACAAGCGCACCGCACAGTTGGCCGACCTCCTGCCGTTTCCAAACTCCTTCTTCCTCCCGCCGAAACACCTCGTCCTTGCCGGAGATGACACCGACCGCACAGCGACGCGGTTCTGGGCTTGGGTCGTCGCGCTTCCACCTGTAGTAACCGACTGACAGGCCGCGGGTGTCGCACACAAGCTGATTGTCGTCGCCAGATCGGCATGAAAATCGCAGCGTCTCAATCCCCGTCGACGCCTTCGCCACTACCTCGAACACCGTCGGAA
>JAYSMB010000510.1:0-6555 GCA_043725065.1 Burkholderiales bacterium | reverse complement strand
GGCAATGTCGGCTCGATCCTGCGCAGTGCGGCGGCGTTCGGGTTCCGGCAGGTGATCGCCTTGCGGGGAACCGCGTCGCTCTGGTCGCCGAAAGTGCTGCGCGCCGCGATGGGCGCGCATTTCGGCCTGCGGCTGATCGAAGGCGCAGGCGACGAAGTTCTTGCTGAACTGACCGTCCCGCTGCTGGGCACGAGCTCGCACGCGGGTGAAGCCTTGCCCGATGCCACGCTGCCGTGGCCGAGTGCCTGGGCCTTCGGCAACGAAGGCGCGGGCGCCAGCGCCTCGGTCGAGGGCCGCTGCGCGATGCTGATCCGCATACCGCAGCCGGGAGGGGAAGAGTCGCTGAACGTGGCCGCAGCCGCGGCCGTCTGCCTCTACGAAGCGATTCGACGCAGGCACTCCGGAGAAGCGTGAGAGTTCGGACGATCAGGAGGTTCGTCTTCTGGTGATGACGAAAGGAACTCCAAAGGGGAGCGCGCAAAGAGGCTGAGCAGGATTGCCCGACCTGCCGGACAATTCCGCGATACCCTGCCTTCTGGCGCCTTTGCTGACTGTTCGCGAGTCGCCGTCGCGAAGAGGGCGGCAAGCAGCAGCGCGACGCGCGCGTGTCGATGGGCCATGGGAAGCGTCTCCTTTCGGTCTGTTTGCTCGCGATCGCAGCGAGCGTCGGCGCAAGCTCGCTCAGGGAGCCGTGAGATGGCAGTACCGGCCCCGACCGTTTGCCGCTCCTCTCCACGAATCGGCTTCGGGCACGAACAGGCGTCGCGCCTGGCGCGCGGACAGTCAGTACATCAGCCGATCCGGCCGAAGGTCGCGCAGGATCGTGGTCGCGATTTCCTCGATCGACTTGTGGGTCGAAGAGAGCCAGGCGATGCCTTCCTTCTTCATCATCGTCTCGCCCTCCTTCACTTCCCAGCGGCAGTTCTCGATCGAGGCGTACTTGCTGTTCGGCCGGCGCTCGTTGCGGATGCGGGCGAGCCGCTCGGGGTCGATCGTCAGGCCGAAGCACTTGACCTTGAAGGGTGCGAGAGTCGCAGGGATCTTGACGCGCTCGAAGTCCTCGGGAATCAGCGGGTAATTCGCGGCCTTGATGCCGTGCTGCATGGCCAGGTAAAGCGAGGTCGGCGTCTTTCCGCTGCGGCTGACGCCGACCAGGATCACGTCGGCCTCGGCCAGGCTCTTGGTCGACTGTCCGTCGTCGTGGGCCAGCGCGAAGTTGATCGCCTCGATCCGATCCGTGTACTCCTGGCTGTCCGAGACATCGCTGAAGCGGCCGATCCGGTGGTTCGAGGTGATCCCGAACTCTGCCTCTAGCGGCTCGATGAAGGTGTTGAACATGTCCATCACGAGGCCGTGCGAACGCTCCTTCACCACCGCCAGGATCTCGGCGTTGACGAGGGTCACGAAGACGATCGGCTTGCGTCCTTCGACCTCGGCCGTGTGGTTGATCTCGCGCACGACCTGGTGCGCCTTGTCGATCGAATCGATGAACGGCCGGCGCACGTGACGCGGCTTGATCGCGAATTGCGAAAGGATCGAGTTGCCGAAGGTTTCGGCGGTGATGCCGGTGCCGTCGGAGACGAAGAAGACCGTGTGCCGCGCGCCGGGCGGCGGCGTGGCGGCGCCGGGCGAGGGCGGGGCGGCGTCGGTCATGGCAGCGATGATGACACCGCAAGGTCGCCCCCCGGCCCACGGCGAGTCGAACCGGGCCGCTCGTAGAATCGATCGCCTGCTCCCGCCCGCAGTGCCAAGCCTCGCGCTCATGCAATCCGCCTCTCGCTCCAGCCGCGCCCGCTGCCGACTCGATGTCGCCACGCCGAGCCGCGCGGCCGGCGATCGATGGCCGAGTGCTGCAAGACTCGCCAGCCTGGGCAGGGATGCACCGGTTTGCCACGTTCGCGGAGCTTTTCCATGCCATCCACCCACCTGGCGACCGCCCTCGTCGCCCGCTTCGAAGACCTGAGAATGACCGATGTCGAGACGGTCGGCGGCAAGAACGCCTCCCTCGGCGAAATGATCAGCCAGCTCGGCGAGACGGGTGTTCGCGTCCCGGGCGGCTTTGCGACCACGGCGCATGCGTTTCGCCTCTTTCTCAGCGAAGGCGGCCTCGCCAAACGAATCGCCGACCGCCTTGCCGGGCTAGACACCGACGACGTGCGGGCGCTTGCCGAAGCCGGCGCAGAAATCCGCAGCTGGGTCGAGCAGCAGCCCTTTTCGCCGGCACTCGAGGCCGCCGTCCGCAGCGAGTACGAGCGCCTCGTCGGAGGCGATGCGCAGGCCACTTTCGCGGTTCGTTCGTCGGCAACCGCCGAAGACCTTCCCGATGCTTCCTTCGCTGGCCAGCAGGAAACTTTTCTCAACGTCGCCGGCGTCGACGACGTGCTCGCGAAGATGCGCGAGGTCTTCGCCAGCCTCTACAACGACCGCGCCATCAGCTATCGCGTGCATAAGGGCTACGCGCACAACGACGTGGCGCTTTCCGCGGGGGTGCAGCGCATGGTGCGCAGCGACCTCGGCGCGGCCGGCGTCATGTTCACGATCGACACCGAAAGCGGTTTCACCGATGTCGTCTTCATCACTTCGAGCTATGGCCTGGGCGAGACGGTGGTGCAGGGCGCGGTGAACCCCGACGAGTTCTACGTCCACAAGCCGGCGCTTCGCAGCGGCAAGCAGGCGATCATCCGACGCAACCTCGGCTCCAAGCTGATCCGCATGGGCTTCGCATCGGCCGAGGAGCACGCCGCCAGCGGCAAGCTGGTGACGACGCAGGACACCGCGACCGAGCAGCGCAACCGCTATTCGCTCGGCGATGGCGACGTGATGGAGCTGGCCCGCTACGCGCTGGTCATCGAGAAGCACTACGGCCGGGCGATGGACATCGAATGGGGCAAGGACGGTGCCGACGGCAAGCTCTACATCCTGCAGGCGCGGCCCGAGACGGTGAAGAGCCAGAGCGCCGGCAAGGCCGAGCAGCGCTATGCGCTCAAAGGCACGGGCACGGTCCTCGTAGAAGGCCGCGCGATCGGCCAGAAGATCGGCACCGGTCCGGTCCGCATCGTCGATTCGATTGCCGACATGGACCGCGTGCAGGCAGGCGATGTGCTCGTCACCGACATGACCGATCCGAACTGGGAGCCGGTGATGAAGCGGGCTTCGGCGATCGTCACCAACCGGGGTGGGCGCACCTGCCACGCCGCGATCATCGCCCGCGAGCTCGGCATTCCGGCGGTGGTCGGCTGCGGCGACGCGACCGAGCTGCTCAAGGAGGGCGCGCTCGTCACGGTCGCCTGTTCCGAAGGCGACACCGGCTACGTCTACGACGGCCCGCTCGAGACCGAGATCACCGAAGTGCGGAAGGTCGAGCTGCCGTACTCGCCGGTCAAGATCATGATGAACGTCGGCAACCCGCAGCTCGCCTTCGATTTCGCGCAGATGCCGAACTCGGGCGTTGGCCTGGCCCGGCTCGAGTTCATCATCAACAACAACATCGGCGTGCACCCGAAGGCGATCCTCGATTATCCGAACATCGATGCCGATCTGAAAAAGGCGGTGGAGAGCGTGGCCCGCGGCCACGCTTCGCCGCGCGCCTTCTACGTCGACAAGCTCACGGAAGGCATCGCGACGATCGCCGCCGCGTTCTGGCCCAAGCCGGTGATCGTTCGCCTCTCGGACTTCAAGAGTAACGAGTACCGAAAGCTGATCGGCGGCTCGCGCTACGAGCCCGAAGAAGAAAACCCGATGCTCGGCTTTCGCGGTGCCTCGCGCTACGTCAGCGAGGCTTTCGGCGAAGCCTTCGCGATGGAGTGCGAGGCGCTGGTCCGGGTTCGGCGCGACATGGGCTTGTCGAACGTCGAGGTGATGGTGCCGTTCGTTCGTACCCTCGGCCAGGCGAAGCAGGTGGTCGGCATGCTTGCCGAGCGCGGCCTGAAGCGCGCCTCGGCCGGCGGCAGCGACGGTCTGAAGGTCATCATGATGTGCGAGGTGCCGAGCAATGCGATCCTGGCCGAGCAGTTTCTCGAGTACTTCGACGGCATGTCGATCGGCTCGAACGACCTGACCCAGCTGACCCTCGGCCTCGACCGCGACTCCGGCCTCGAGCTGCTGGCCCGCGACTTCGACGAGCGCGACCCGGCCGTCAAGGCGATGATCTCGCGTGCCATCGCCGCCTGCCGCGCCACCGGCAAGTACATCGGCATCTGCGGCCAGGGGCCGAGCGACCATCCCGACTTCGCCGACTGGCTGGCCGACGAAGGCATAGGCTCGATTTCGCTGAACCCCGATTCGGTGGTCGAGACCTGGCGGCGTCTGGCGACGCGCTGAATGCGGCTGTCATCCTGAGCGCAGCGAAGGATCTCTTCGCGCGACGAGATTCTTCGCTGCGCTCAGAATGACAAAGCTCAGAGCGTCAGCACCATGTGCAGCTTGCCGTGGTACTGGCCGTTCTCCAGCCGGATGGCGCGCACCAGCATGCCGTAAGAGACGAAACCGCTGGTCTCGTAGAGGCGGACCGCGGGCGTGTTGCTGTCGGTCACGGTGAGCGTAAGAATCTCCATGCCTTCGCTTCGGCGCGCTTCGCCGATCAGCGCGTCGAGCAGTTCCCGGCCGACACCGAACCCGCGCGCTTCGGGCCGCACCATCATGCCGACAACGTGGCCGACATGGCGGCCCTTACGGCGCCGGTCCCGCTCCAGGCCGATCGCGCCGACCAGCCGCCCGCCGCGCCAGGCGCCGAGCACGAAATGGCCGCGCTCGCGCCGATCGAGGCCGAGGCGCTGGAGGTAGTCGGCGGGCTCCTTGATCCGCTCTTCGGTGGCGTCGGAGGTGAAGGCCTCCGGATGCGCGAACAGCATGTCGTCGCGCAGCAGCTTGTACGCGGGCAGGTCCAGGGCCTCGAGCGGGCGGATCGCGACCTTGCTGTCAGGCATCGTCGGACTGCGGGGCGTTCAACCGCCGATGTAGTGCATCTCGACACGGCGCTCGCCCGAGCCGGTCTGCGCCTCGGCACGGCCGCGCAGCTCGGAATAGCGGTCGTCGCGGCCTTGCCAGACGACGCTGATCGCGGCCGCGATTTCCGCGTCGCTTGCGCCGGCCCGGAGCAGGCCACGCAGGTCGTGGCCGCGGCTCGCGAACAGGCACAGAAACAGCTTGCCTTCGGTCGAGAGCCGGGCGCGATTGCAGTCGTGGCAAAACGCCTTGGTGACGCTCGAGATCGTGCCGATCTCGCCGGCGACTTCGGCCTGCGCGCTCGTTCCGACATAGCGCCAGCGTTCGGCGGTCTCGCCCACCGTCGTCACCGGCATGCGCTCGAGCGCGAACGCTTCGCCGATCCGGGCGATCACTTCGGCCGAAGGCAGCACGTCATCCATGCGCCAGCCGTTGGTCGCGCCGACGTCCATGTATTCGATGAAGCGCAACGCCACGTTACGGCCGCGGAAGTGGCGCGCCATCGGCACGATCTCGTGGTCGTTGGTGCCGCGCTTGACGACCATGTTGATCTTGATCGGCCCGAGGCCGGCATGCTCGGCGGCGTCGATGCCGGCCAGCACTTCGGCGACCGGAAAGTCGGCGTCGTTCATGCGCCGGAAGATCGCGTCGTCGAGCGCGTCGAGGCTGACGGTGACGCGGCCGAGGCCGGCCTGCTTGAGCGCCGCGGCCTTCTTTGCCAGGATCGATCCGTTGGTCGTCAAGGTCAGGTCGATCGGTTCGCCTTCGACCGTGCGGAGTCCGGCGAGCATGGCGATCAGCCTCTCGAGATCGCGCCGCAGCAATGGCTCGCCGCCGGTCAGGCGGATCTTGCGAACGCCGTGGGCGACGAACAGGCCGGCCAGTCGCGCGATCTCCTCGAAGCTCAGCATCGACGACTGCGGCAAGAAGCCGTATTGCGTGTCGAAGATATCCTTCGGCATGCAGTAGCTGCGCCGAAAGTTGCAGCGGTCGGTGACCGAGATGCGCAGGTCGTGCAGCGGGCGCCGCAGGCGGTCCAGCACCTCGCCAGTTGGCGCCGTGAGCGTTGCCGGAATGACGGGCAGGGTCGCCAGGTAGCGGTGGTCGGCGACGGAAATGACTCTTTCGACCATCCGACGATTGTGCCCTCGCCGCAGCAGGCACCGGCCCCGTGGGGCGAGCGTGCCGGCGATCAGTGCGTCGTGGGCTGGGCCGCGCTTTCGACGGAGGCCTGGGCAGAGGCCTGGGCGGTCTGGGTCGCCGGCAACTCGGCGCGGCGCGCTCCGGTGAACCGTTTGGCCCAGTAGGCAAAGCCCAGGTCGTCGGTGCGCACGTCCTTGCCGTGCCTCGGTGCGTGAATGAAGCGGTTGTCGCCGATGTAGATGCCGACGTGCGAGAAGGTGCGCCGCATGGTGTTGAAGAAGACCAGGTCGCCGGGCATCAGCTCGTCGCGCTTGACCTTGATCAGGCCGGGCGCGGCAGCTTGCTCATCGGCGCGGCGCGGCAGCACCACGCAAGGCCCTGGAGCTCGCGCCGACTCTGCCACTGGCCCTCGAGCTGGCCGCGCGGCTGTGCTGGCAGCGCGGCGACATCGAGCAGTATTTTTCCTTC